>CACZUZ010000013.1 GCA_902784465.1 uncultured Bacteroidota bacterium | reverse complement strand
CATGACGGAGCAGCAGCTGGAAGCCTACGACAAGTTCTGGATGTCTGTCTTCGACGAGGAAGCAATTTCAGAAGGCCGCTACCTCGAAGGCAGAGCGGAAGGCAGAGCAGAGGGCAGAGCAGAAGAAAAGATTGAGAATGCCAGAAAAATGAAGGAATTAGGATTAAGTCTTGAGATTGTCACCCAAGTCACGGGCTTATCCAGAGAGGAGATAGAAAAGTTATGAATACCCATAGATTCGTGCAATTCGAGAAATTCGTGTTCAAACAACAATAAAATTCATGAACAATTAACGGTCAATTAATGATAATTCGCGTTTAATAGCTGTAAACCGTATACAAAAACAATGAGTGAGACGCGCTACATAAACCCCTACACCGACTTCGGCTTCAAGAAGTTGTTCGGCACCGAGATGAACAAGGACCTGCTCATCAGCTTCCTCAACGCCCTCTTCAACAACAGCAAGAAAGAGATTGAGGATGTGCAGTACCTGAACAGCGAGCACCTCGGCGACGGCTATGGCGACCGTCGTGCCATCTTCGATGTCTACTGCATGACCAAGGACGGTGGCCGTTTCATCGTGGAGATGCAAAAGGCGGAGCAGCAGTATTTCAAGGACCGCAGCCTCTACTACTCCACCTTCGCCATACGCGAGCAGGCTCCGAAGGGCAAGGAATGGGACTACCACCTGGAAGATGTCTACGCTGTCGGAATCCTCAACTTCAGGTTCTCCGAGGAAGAATACCCAGCCGACCGCTACCGCCACGAGATAAAGCTGAAGGACGACGATGACAACCATGTGTTCTACGAGAAGCTGACCTTCGTCTATTTAGAGATGCCGAAGTTTAACAAGAGCGAGGACGAGCTGGATACGATGTTCGACAAGTGGATGTTCGTGCTGAGGAACCTTTCCCGTCTGCTTGACCGTCCCAAAGCCCTGCAGGAGCGAGTCTTCAAGAAGCTGTTCGAGCAGGCCGAGATTGCCCAGTACACGCCAGAGGAGCGCCGTGAGTACGAGGCGAGTGTGAAGGACTATTGGGATTATTACAGCACCATGAAAACCGCTACTGACAAAGCCAGAACTGAAGAGAAGACAGAGATAGCCAGGAAGATGAAAGTCGATGGGATGCCAACGGATATAATCGCCAAATACACAGGATTAACGATAAACGAGATAGAAAAGCTATGAACATGGAAAAAGATTATCAAAATAAAGAAAAGATTCCATTCCCTCCAAAAACCTATGTAGAGGCACGTGCATATTATGCTGAAGCTGATTATATTAATACAATTAGAACGGCACAGGCAAATGGTTTCCTCAAAGGATACATCAATGAGTTGGAGTCGTCTGGACTTGATAAGGAGGAAATAGGGGGATGGAAGGCTAGAATAGCCATTTCCAAAAAGATGTTAACGGAGGGCAATATGCCTCCTTATAGTGTAAACTTTTATACTGGAGTTTCAGAATCATTATTGAAGAAGTATATGAGTATTCTTAAATCAGGCATCAAATAATAATCGTACAATTCCTACAGTCCATTTTCAAAGAAGAAAGAACAATTAACGATAATTTAATGGTAAATTGATGGTAATTAATGTAGAAAAGAAATAATATTAGTGTGATACGAGCGATTCGTGGGCAAAACGAAAACGAAAACGAAAACAATTAACGTCCAATTAACGTCCAATTAACGGCAATTCACGTTCAAATAAACCGTAAACAGTAAACCGTAAACACCCCCAAATGAGCGAGACGCGCTACATAAACCCCTACACCGACTTCGGCTTCAAGAAGCTGTTCGAGCAGGCCGAGATAGCCATGTACACGCCAGAGGAGCGCCGTGAGTACGAGGCGAGCGTGAAGGACTACTGGGACTATTTCAGCACCATGAAGACGGCGACCGACAAAGCCAGAACTGAAGAGAAGACAGAGATAGCCCGCAAGTTGAAAGCCTATGGGATTTCTGCCGAAATAATTGCAAAAAGTACTGGCTTGTCAGAAGAAGAGATTGAAAAGATATAATAAATATGATATTATATAGGAATAAAAAACAAACAATTCACCTAATTAATAATTAAAATCAATTTCATTATGGTTAAAATTACACAAATGAAAAAGACGACACTGCGACAAGTGGCATTGAAACTCGCCTTTGTCGCACTCGCCGTGCTCGCTCCCTTAGGGTTGAGGGCACAAAACACTCAGTTGAATGAAGGGTTTGAAGGTACAACCTTTCCTCCTGACGATTGGACTACCATCCATGTGTCGGGAACTAACGCTTGGGCACGTTCAACGGGTACAGGCAATGCCAGTTCTTCAGCATTTGCATACCGAAAGGACGTAAGTGGTGGTTATGAAGACTACCTCATTACTCCCAAACTTGTACCGCAATCTGGCGAAGAACTTTCTTTTTATCTTGCCTCGCAATACGCCTATGATTATGCGGGTACGACTCTGACCATCGAGATTTCTACAACCACTCCGGATGTTAGTGCTTTCACCAATGTGTTGGCTACGTATACTTCTGGTTCGTCGGGTAATTTTGAGACTTCTGGATCAAGTGATTGGGTGAGCAAAACCGTGGATGTCTCTGCTTATGTTGGACAAGAGATATATATCGCATTCCATGCCAAAGATATTGGATACAATGCTGATGTTAGAATCGACGATGTGACAGGTGTCTCTCTTTATGTCCCTGCTTGCCCCAAACCCACAGGTTTGGCAGCAACCCTCACTCCTGGCAACGGTTCCGTCGCTACTCTCAGTTGGACTAAAGGCGGAGAAGAGACGAACTGGGTGGTTGAGTACAGCACTGCTTCCGACTTCTCTGGCGCCACTACGGTAACCACTGGTTTTACCACCTCCGGTAATAGCGTATCTGTCAACCTCACCGGCCTCACTGCCGAGCAAACCTACTACGCCCGCGTCAAAGCCAACTGCGGCGGCGGCGACTATAGTGATTGGAGTTCCGAGACTGGTATCTCCTTCACCCCCACCAATGCTTTCTCTCTCACCGTCAACGACGGTACCGCAACCAACGAATATGTCCCATTTTATGGATACTACGGCGATGCAGTTCAAACCGATCAACTCATTTATCCCGCATCCGACCTTGCAGCCATGACAGGCGGCGAAATCACACAGATGGTCTTCTATGTTGCCTCACAGTCCGGAAGCTATACCCTATGTGATTGGGTTGTATCCATTGGAGAAACGTCAGCCACCACTCTCTCAGGAATCGACAACACTACTACCCTGACACAAGTGTATAGCGGTGCTATGACATTTGGTGCATCGTCGGGAGCTACCACGATGACCATTGTCTTCGATCTACCTTACACCTACAATGGTGGCAACCTGTTGATTCAATTCAACAACCCTGTCACTAACAACTATGCTTACCACCGTTATTACTTCACTGGTATTGAAGCTACTGGAGCTTCCTACTGCTACGGAAACCAACGAAATTTTCTTCCGAAAGTTAACTTCACCTACGAGCCTGCCAGCGCTTTCCCGAAGCCCAGAAATCTACAGGTGAGCAATGTGACTGGCCATGAAGCCACCCTGACTTGGGAAGCTCCCAACGACGCCACCCCGACAGGCTATTTCTACCATTACAAGAAAACTACCGATGCCAACTTCAACCAGCCCATCAATAATGGCACGAGCCTTTCGGTAACACTCAACAGCTTGGCTCCCGAAACCGAATACCAATTCGGTGTCTATGCCAACTACGCTAATGGCGCAAGCGACTATAAGGAAATCTCCTTCACCACCGACATCGCCTGCCACGCCCCCACAGCTCTTAACGTTACCGACATCACCGATGACGGTGCCACTCTCGGCTGGACAAGCACGGCTTCAAATTTCAATGTCCGCTACCGCACCGCTGCAGTCCCCAATACTCTCTTCTTCGATGACTTCGAGAACGGACTTTCTCAGTGGACCATTATCCGCAATGGAGAAGGAACAGAGTATACCGACTGGCGCCAATTTGATGGTAATTTCTCATCAGATCCTATAACACCTCATAGTGGCACATACATGGTCATGTCACGCAGTTGGAGTTCTGATGCATATAATGTTGACAACTGGCTTATCACTCCTCAGGTGACCCTTGACGGCACTCTGCGTTTCTGGGTAAAAGATGATGGTCAGTATCACGACCATTATGATGTGTATGTCTCCACTACAGGCAATACCATCGCTGATTTTGGTACCACGCCGTTCTATGTGCCTGGCGAAGCTTCTGGCACGTGGACAGAAATTACTGTCGATTTGAGCAGCTTTGACGGTGCGCAGGGTTACATTGCCCTTCGCCATACTGATAATGATCAAGACTATCTTATGGTTGACGACTTCGCCATCTATGGTGATCCCACCCCTGCCGGCGCTTGGACCACTACCACCGCTTCTACCAACAGCCTGCCTGTCACTGGACTGGATGAGCAGACCACCTACGACTTCGAGGTGCAGGCCGACTGCGGCGGCGGCGAAGAGAGCAACTGGGTTGCCTCTACCTTCACCACCCTCCCCAGCTGTATGCCGGTGAGCACCCTTGCTGTTGACGCTGCCACTACCACCACGATTGACCTGACCTGGACAGACCAAAACAACGGTGCTGCCACCTACGTTGTCACTGATGGTGATGACAATGCTTACACCGTCACGAACCTCACCACCACCGGTTGCACCGTCACAAGTCTCACCGCCAACACTGCCTACACCTTCAAGGTCAAGGCTAACTGCGGCGACGGTTTCTCGAGCGCTGAAATGGTTGAAGGCCGCACCGCTTGCGATGCCATCACCACAGTTCCTTATGTTGAAAGCTTCGAGAACGCAGATAACAACTACTGCTGGACTCTCGACGGATTCTCCGTTATGAATAACAGCTCATATAGCTATGAAGGTGATAAGTTCATTATTGCTCAGAATAGCAGTACCGAGCCCCGGTACGTTGTACTGCCTGAGATGGCCGATGATATCAGCGGCCTGATGCTCAACTTCTGGTGGACGAATTATAATGCTGGAAACGATTTAGGTTATCTCTATATTGGATATCTTACCGATGTAAACGATTACACCACTTTCGAGCAGGTGGGTGTCATTGATATGACGAGTTCTATTGATGTTTACGAGCAGTCTGCCGACTATGCCTTCACTGCTGCCCCCGCAGGATCCCGCATGGCCCTCAAGTATGTTGATGGAAACAATGGCGGTCTGATCCTTATCGACAAGGTGACTGTCGATAATCTTGCCGCCTGCATGCGTCCCACCGACCTTGCTGTCACCACTCCCACCGCCCACGGCGCCACCTTCGAGTGGACTTCCAACGGCACCGAGTCCGCATGGCAGCTCTACATCTCCGAGAACAACACTGCTCCGGCCGACGACATCAACGTGAACGAGTTGATTCCTGCCACCACCAACCCGTTTGTCCTCACTTCCGGTCTTAATGCCGAGACTGAACACTACGTCTGGGTACGCGCCAATTGCGGTACCGACGGTTACAGCACCTGGGTTGGCCCCGAGACCTTCACCACCGGCATCGCATGCCCCGCTCCCACAGGTCTCACCGTTGACAACATCACAGGCCACACCGCCGACCTCTCCTGGACCGGCACAAGCGACAACTACAACATCGACTACCGCACCGCCGCCTATACAAATGGATTGGTGGAAACATTTGATACAGATCCTACTGGCTGGACAAAGACCGCTGGTGCATTAAACACCGACGGTACCGCCACCTTGGCTGGAACCTCGAGCTGGACTCGTGGCACTAACTGTGGCGTCTTTGATGCTCACATGTATTTTAATATGTACAGCAATAAAAACTATTGGCTGATCACTCCAAGCATGACAATTAATAATGGTGACGCTCTCAGCTTTGATATGGCTTACACCAAATATTCTTCAAGTGCCACCACAAACTACGCTCCTGTGACGGGATGCACCACCCACAGATTCGCTGTTCTGATTTCGACCGACGACATGGCCACATGGACTATCCTGCGCGAATGGAACAACAGCGGTTCGTCTTATGTACTTGACGATGTCTCTCAAACTGGCGAAAACACTGGTGCAATTGACCTTAGCACTTACGCTGGAGAGACAGCATACATCGCCTTCTTTGGCCATTCCGAAACCTCGTCGTATGACAACAACTTCCACTTCGACAATGTGACCATTGGTACACCCGTTGCCGCTGGTGAGTGGCAGCACGCTACCAGCGACGTTGAGAACAAGCAGCTCACAGGGCTGAATGCTGAGACCAAGTACGAGGTCCAGGTGCAGGGCGACTGCGGCTCTGAGGGCACAAGCCAGTGGACCGCTTCCACCTTCTTCATCACCGACATCGCCTGCATGGCCCCCACCACCCTTGCTGCCGGAACTCCCGGTCCCAACGAGGTGGATCTGACTTGGACCAAGACCGGTACCGAGACCGCTTGGCAGATTTGCCTCAACGGTGACGAGACCAACCTTGTTGAGGTGGCCGAAAGTGATGTCGCCATCACCGGTACCACCGTTGCCTACACCCTCGATGGCCTCACCGCTGAGACTCCTTACACCGTGAAGGTCCGCGCCAACTGCGAAGTCAGCAATACTGGTGACGGCCAGAGCTTATGGAGCAATGAGGTGAACTTCACCGCCGCCGCCGACTGCCCGGTTCCCGTGCTTGAAGCTGTAGGTATTACCAACGTCAGCGGTCATACTGCCGATGTGGCTTGGACCGGCTTCCAGCAGAACGACAGCTATAAAGTCTGGTACAGAGTGCACGAACACATTAATGGTATCTCCGAAGACTTCAGTGCAAATCCCACCGGTTGGTTGTTCCGTACGGGTGAATTAAACACCGACGGTACCGCCACCTTGGGTGGAACCTCGAGCTGGACTCGCGGCACTAACTGTGGCGTCTTTGATGCTCACATGTATTTTAATATGTACAGCAATAAAAACTATTGGCTGATCACTCCGAGCAGGACAATTAATAACGGTGACGCTCTCAGCTTTGATATGGCTTACACCCATTATTCTTCAAATGCCACCACAAACGACGCTCCTGTGACGGGATGCACCACCCACAGATTCGCTGTTCTGATTTCGACCGACGACATGGCCACTTGGACCATCCTGCGCGAATGGAACAACAGTGGTTCGACCTATGTCCTTGACGATGTTCCCCAAACTGGCGTGAACACTGGCAACATCGACCTGAGCGCCTACGCTGGAGAGACAGCATACATTGCATTCTTTGGTCATTCCGAGAATAGCTCTTATGACAACAACTTCCACTTCGACAATGTGACCATCGGTGCTACCGTTCCTGCCGGTACATGGCAGTCCAAGGATGTCACCGCTCCCGCCACCTCCACCACCCTCACAGGCCTCGATCCCGAAACTCCCTACGAGGTGTATGTGACCGGTCATTGCGCAACTGGCGATGTAACCACCGTCCCGAGTGACATCCAGACCTTCACCACCACCGTGGCCTGCCCGGCTCCTGTGCTGGCTGACATCGATCCTGCCACCATCACCACCACCACTGCCACTCTGACCTGGACTGGCTCCGCAGCCAGCAACTTCACCGTGGCCTACAAGACAGCTATCGAAACTGACTTCACTGAAGTGCCCGCCACTGCCAGCCCCTTCACATTCGCCGATGGTACCCTCAACCACTCTACTGTCTACACCGTCATGGTGAAAGCCGACTGCGGTGGCTCTGACGGTGAAAGTGAATGGAGCAACACCAAGACCTTCACCACCGCCTGCGACGTTATTTCCGCTCTTGGTTATAGCGAGAACTTCGACACTTATACAGCCGGCAACAATGTGCTGCCCACCTGCTGGAGCCACATCAACACGACCACCAACAGCACCTACGCTGCTTTTCCGCGTGTCTATAGCACAGACCCCAACTCTGCTCCTAACTGCTTATACTTCTATTCTTATTCTTATCCTTCAAACCTCAGCTACTACGACCCGCAGCCGCAATATGCCATCCTGCCCGAGATGAGCGATTTGGCTGGCAAGCTTGTGACCCTGCAAGCCCGCGGCAGCAACTCCAGCAGCACCTACAAGATTGGCACAATGAGTGACCCCACCGATGCCAGCACTTTCACGATAATTGCTGAACAAGCCTTGACCACTTCGTATCAGGAGTTCGAGCATATCATACCCACCGAAGCCCAAGGCAACTATCTGGCCATCATGATGGATGCAGCAAGTGGCTATAATAATACTACTCGTGGAGTCTATATCGACGACATCCAGATTACCGAAGCTCCCACCTGCAGCAAGCCTTCCGGTCTCCAATTGCTTGATATCGCAACCAATGGTGCACAGGTAACTTGGACTCCAGGCGGCACCGAGACTTATTGGGACTTCTACCTCACCGACGACATCGCAGATGTTCCCGACGAATACACCACTCCCACCATTGGTAATTCCAGCAATAACCAACCATGGTTTGTAAATGGCGTTGGCGTCACGATCGACCCGGCCACCACCTATTATTTCTACGTGCGCTCACATTGTAGCGATGTCGACCAGAGCATCTGGGTCGGTCCATTAGCCTTCACCACCGAATGCGAACCGTTCAATATCACCGAGTCTAATCATTATATCCAGAACTTCGAGGATCCTGTGGTTACTTCGACCTATAGCAGCACTTCCGGTCTTGAGGTTCCCGTATGCTGGGATAACTACACAAACAATTCCTCCTCTGCTTGTGCCATACCGCATATCATAAAGAGCGATGCCGGAACCGGTGGATACAACTATAGCGACCCTGTCAGCCCCAGCCAGGTTCTCTACTTCTATGGTAGTGGCTATGGATATGCCGCATTGCCAGAGTTTACAAACGCCCTCAATACCTTGCAGATTAGCTTCAAATGGGCTACGGAAAGTGCTACAAACGGCACACTCACCTTAGGCTATATCACCGCTGCTGATAATGGTGAATACAACACCTTTACTCAAATCGGCAATAGTTTTGCTTCGACCTCAACAAGTTCACCAAGCTATCGTCAATTGAAGTCTGAGACAGTCTATCTGAACAATGTTCCTGCCGAGGCCACACGCCTGGTATTCCGTTGGTACTATTCTGGCCAATGGGGTGCCAATATCGACGACATCGATGTGTCTCTCGCTCCCTCATGTCTGCCCGTGGGCACTTTGGCTGAGGCCAGCAATATCACAGCAACGTCTGCCGACCTCAGCTGGACGCTGTTTGACGACAACCAGGATGCCTGGGTGGTTGAGTACGCCACCGATGAGAACTTCACTACTGTGCTGACTGCGGATGCCGACAGCCATAGTGACTTTGAACTCAATGGTCTGACCCCTGAAACCCACTACTGGGTTCGCGTCAAGGCCGACTGCAGCAACGACGGCTATAGTGAAGTCAGCAACGTCATCGACTTCACCACACCCATTGCCTGCCCCACACCCACCAATGTCGCCTATAGCGATGTCACTCCACATGGTGCCACCATTACATGGGAAGGTGAGGCCGCCAACCATGTTATAAAATATCGTACGGTCACTACCGTCGACGTTGACTACACATACGACTTCGAAGACGGAATGCAAGGCTGGACCACCATCGACGCCGACGGTCATGGTGATGCCTGGTACCGCGGAGATAATAATAATGCCCATAACGGCACATATTCGATGCAAACCCAATACAATCCCAGTTATGGCCACCAAGACTATTTGGTTTCACCCCAGATTGCACTGGGTGGCTCTATCAGCTTCTATGCCAAGAAAGCTGCGGACTGGTTAAACGACCGCTTCCGTGTGTATCTTTCCACCACCAGCAACACCAGCGCTTCCGACTTCACCATCGAACTGACAAATGGTGATGTGTCCCCCTCCGTTACATACGACCTATACTCATACGACCTGAGCAACTATTCCGGCATGGGCTATGTCGCCATCGTCTATACAGCTCCTGCTGATCAATACTTTATTTCTATCGACGACATCAACATTACAGGTACTGTCGTTTCTGGCTACGGCGAATGGCAGACAGTGGACAACGCTACCAGTCCTCACGTACTCAACAACCTTGCTCCCGAGACTAACTATGAGGTGATAGTGGTAGGCGACTGCGGTGCAACCACCAGCCCCGCCAACGACACGGTGGACTTCACCACCGGCATCGCATGCCAGGCTCCCACCGAGCTCACCGTCGGCACTCCCACCCACGAACAGGTTGTGCTGAGCTGGTCCGAGAACGGCGAGGCTACCAATTGGGTGGTTGCCTACAAGGCCGAGAGTGAGACTGAATACACCGAGCTCAACGTCACCACGAACCCCTACACTCTCGACGGCCTTGACGAGAACACCCCCTACTCCGTGAAGGTGAAAGCCGACTGCGGCTCTACCGAAGGCACCAGCCAATGGAGCGAAGAGAAGACCTTCACCACCGCCGAGACTTGCGCCGCTCCGACGGCCTTCACTCTGGGTACCATCACAACTCACGAGGCTACCTTCAGCTGGACTGCCGGTAACGGCAACACCGAATGGCAGGTCTTTGTGAAGAAGAACGCCGATGCCGAATATCCCGCAATCGCCAGCGCAACTGTCAACGCTGCCACTGCCACCATCAATGGTCTTGATGACGCCACCGTGTACGATGTGAAGATTGTTCCCGACTGCGATGCCACCAAAGTCCTCGAGGTCGCCAACGCCTTCACCACCGAGTGCGAGACTACCGTTGTCGATGCTGACAACTCGTTCTTCGAGGGCTTCGAGGGTACCACCTTCCCGCCAATCTGCTGGAGTGTTGGAGATCCTTTCAATAATAATAACTGGCAAAGTAGTACAGATTATTCTAACACAGGTTCTGTTAGTGCATATAGTAATTTTAATGGTCCTATATATCTGTACACTCCGACCATCTACATTGATGGAACAACGGCCACTTTGAGCTTCTCGTCGTATAATATCTTTGCTGACTGGTATGAGTATGGTGGTAAGAACAGCGTCCTTGTATCCGTCAATGGTGGCGACTGGACAGAAATCTGGTCACCTGCATCAGTAAGCGAGTCTTGGGTTGTCACAACAATCGACATGACCGCTTATGTAGGCCAGAATATCCAGCTTTGCTTCAAATATGAGGGCGATTGGGTCCACGGTTGGTTTATCGACGATGTCAATCTGTTTGTGCCTACCGTCATTGAGAAAGCCATCGAGGCCAACAAGTGGTATGCCATCAGCTCGCCGGTCCACAACAGCGGTGACAATGAGACGCTGGCCGGCGTGAGCCATCTCACCGATGTCGACTACGACCTCTACGGCTACACCGAAAGCGCCGGCACATGGAACAAACCCACCACCGTCCTCGAGCAGGGCAAGGGCTACATCTACCGCCGCTCTAGCAATACCACTCTGAACTTCGTGGGTATCAACAACAGCAGTGTTCCCGACTATACCCTCTCCTATGCTTGCGGCGACAACGACCTCAAGGGCTTCAACCTGGTGGGTAACCCCTACCCGTATGAGGCTAACCCCGATATGGACTGCTACAAGCTGACGCCTGCCGGTACTTGGAAGGTCAAGGCTTCGAACGAAAACGTCGATGTCTGCGAGGCCGTCCTAGTCTACACTGACGGTAGCAACGCCACTGTATCCTTCAGTGCTCCCGCCCCCAGCAAGAGCAGCAGCGACCATGCAGCCCTGGCCTTCACGGTGAGCAACGACGAGTTTGAGGATGTCGCCTACGCACGCTTCGACAACGGTGAAGGTCTGCCCAAGATCGGCCACCTCAACAGCGAGGCCCCGATGCTGAGTATCCCCGTCGAGGGTCGCCGCTACGCCATCGCCAACCTAGGCAGTGACTGCGAGAGCTTCGACCTGGTGTTCCGCGGCACCGCCGGACAGTACACCCTGACCTTCAGCAACGAGCTCTCTCTCGGCTACTGCCACCTGGTTGACCGCACCACCGGCAACGACATCGACCTGCTCCGCCAGCCCAAGTACACCTTCAACGCCACCGGCTTCGACGCCGCTCGCTTCATGGTCAAACTCAGCCCCTCGGCTGTTGAGACCGCCGAAGGCAGCTTCGTCTACTGGAACGGCAGCGCATGGGTTGTTGAAGGCAACGGCACCCTGCAGGTGTTCGACGTCCTCGGACGCAAGGTCTTCAGCAAGGAGGTCAACACAGAAGTCACCATTCCTACCTCTCAGTTCCCGGGCACCGGTGTCTACATCATCCGTCTCGGCGAGAAGTCACAGAAGATTGTTGTTAAATAAATATTAATCAACGGACAGAAATTACACGGATTGCACAAGTCCGTGACAACAGAACGAGGCTGGTGCAATTCGTGTAATCGAGGTCCACAAAAAAACTAACGAGATGAAAAAAACAAAAATATTTACCTTGACCCTTCTGGTTGCCCTGCTTGCCGCAGGCTGCTCGAAGAGCGAGCAGGAGGAAGGAGCTGTTACCGCGTCTCAGAATCAGAAGAACCGGCTATGGATTTTCGCCAACGATATGGGACGCGACGGCAGCAAGGTGTCTATCAACCCCGAAACGCCGAACGATGAAGCCCAGTGGATTGAGGACGAGCTCGTCGCTGTCAACGGCACCGTATACAAAGTGGCCTTTGACGACCAATATCAAAAGTACTTTCTAAAAGACATCAGCACAAACCAACCTGTCATGCCTTTCAGCGATGAGATGTCGGCCCTCTACCCCGGTGCCAGCTTCGGCCGCAACATCGTTGAGATAGTGAACGGCAAAGAGGTGGTGATGAGCCAGCTCGAGATAGCCTTCCTCGACGATGACCGTCAGGCCATGGCGTTCCCGATGGTGGCCGGAGCCACGGCCAACAGCAGCGAGCTCTACTTCGACCACCTCAGCGCCGGTGTGCAGATTACCCTGTCGAACCCCAACGACAACATCAACATCACCAGACTCACCATCGTTGCCCAGAGCGACGATGAAGTCGGCAACCTCGGCATCGAGAACACCGACACCATAGCCCGCTGGGCGGTGGAAGGCCCGTGGGTGCCCCTCGGACTCGTGGGACACAACCCCGACGAGATAGATGTCAAGTACTCGAGTGTGATGAACTTCGTCCTCACCGACAAAGTCAACGAAACAGAGTACAAGACTCTCGAAAGCGGAAACGAGCTGAAGTTCTGCATACCTATCACCATTTCCAAGATGGACAGAATCAAGGTTATAGGCTACGATGACAATGGCGACATAGCGTTTTATGTGAAGAAGGAATTCAGTGGGGGGACTGACGAATTGAGAAGCAACAACATGTACGCATTGCCGGTCATTAGGATAGGCCAAATAGCCGAATAAAACGTTAGGTAAGAACCCAAACAAGTTAACAATTCATCAAAATCTATTGTTATATGAAGACTAAGGAAAAATATATAGCGCCCACCCTCGAGCAAGAAGTATACATGGTCGAAGGTGGATTCACAAACAGTCTTTTAATCAATCCTGACGGTGCAAACGACTATGTCAATGGATTCCAGACATGGGAATGGGATGCGAATTCCGACAACAAAGGATTCGGTTATACTGACAATACCGGTACCGGCAACGGTGTCGGTTGGGACTGGGACTAATACAAGCGCACAGTCCAAAAGAAGAAAGGTTCGCCCTGTGGGGGCGAACCTTTTTCGTTTACCGTACACCGCGCATGGCGCGGGAGATGGAGTCGGACATTTTGTGGCGTATGATGGTGAGGGTGTCTTTAGGGAAGATGCGTAGCTGAGCCACGGTCTCGCCAACCATGTCGCGGAAGGAGATAGCCTTTTTCTTGAGGAAGGAGGCGTTGAAGATATAAGTGGTGTCGCGGTTGTGGCCGAAATTGCCGTACTTAAGCACGTAGCGTAATATACGATGAGCCTTGCGAGCCCATCTGGATGCCGGAGAATAGAGAGGCATGAAACCGGCGGGCATGTCGAGGTAGAGCACCGCGAAGGCGGCGAAGGCTTTCCATTCGGAGACGATGTCCATCTGCCGCAGTCGTTGTTCGAGGAGGTGTGTGTCGACAGTGTCGCGGTGGGTGTAGAGTAGGCGGCACCAGTCGCAAATCTGGCGCAGGCCCACCCCTTTCTCGAAGAAATGTTCGAGGATGTGTGAGAAGACAAAAACGACGTCGAGGTCAGGGTCGGGCAGGGCGATGTCGACGCCGTCGTTGTTCCAGAGGCGTACTCGACGCTGCTGATGGAGCCGGGACTGGAGGTCGGCGAGGGTGGTGTTGAGGCGAGGGAAGAACTTGTGGAACAGGGAGCCGTGCAGCTCCACCACCCAAGAGTTCATCACGAGGGCCACATGAAGGCGGCTGTCGTCCTCCTCGGTGACGAGGGAGGCTTTCTTCATCATGTTGGTCTTGGCATCGAAGTAGTGCTCCTCGTCGAGCAGGATGTCGATGTCGCCACAGGCCCTCCAGAGGGGGCGTTCGTAGCACTGGGCTATGCCCTGTCCTTTGACGAGGATGGCCGGGACGTTGTTCTTGCGGAAGACTGAGAAGAGTTTGGCGATGAAGGCGTTCATGTCGCCGTTGCGCTGTTCGAGCCTGAAGGTGTCGCCGGCGAAGGGGGCGATGTCTGCTTTGGAGGGGCGGTTGCCGGCGAGATGGGAGAGGCCGGCGGCGACGAGACCCACCACCTGCTGTTGGCAGGCGAGGCTGTAGATGGCGCGGTAGTCGACAACGCCGTAGCTGCCGAGGTCTACCTCTTTTTCCCAAAGGCCGGCGTTGAGGAGGGCGAAGAAAGCGCTGGTGATGACTGAGGGCTTCGATTTCATGGGGCAACAATTATTTTGGCGGCCCGGGTGTCGAGAACTGAAAGACAGCGGATTAACATTAGGATATATTGATTTGGATGACGTAATCGGGTATGCAAATTTACACAAAAATCGTGACATGAACGCAGATTTTAACAAGCGGAGCCAATTAATGAATAATGAACGACCAATTAGTGGCAGTTACGACGACTGCTAATTATTATGTTTGAACACGCCGTTTTCGTTTTCGTTTTCGTTTTCGTTTTTGTTGGTGTTTTCGTTGGTGTTTTCGTTTTCGTTATCGTTTTCGTTGGTGTTTTCGTTTTCGTTGGTGTTTTGGAGAGGAAGAAAGGCGAAAAAAGAGACAAAAAGAGGCGAAGGGGAATGCAGAGTAAATATTTTTTCGTATATTTGCAAACTGATTTGGAAGCCTTACGGCCGCAGAAATGTGGATAAAGTGACTGAACCAAAGCACTAAAATAAAGCAATATACGTAACACCTAAACCAGACGCTACAATGATTACACAAAAGCAAAATATGAAGATGCAGCAGAAACTGACGCCCCAGCAACTGCTGCTGATGCAGCTGCTGCAGCTACCCGTCACCAGCCTGGAACAACGCATCAAGGAGGAGGTGGAGAAGAACCCCCTGCTGGAGGAGGAGACGACGATAGGTGAAGAGGAGAACGAATGGGCGGGGAACGCAGAGCCCGACAACGAGAACGACGACAAGGAGAGCGACGCAGACGACGACTTCCGCGGCATCGACGTCGACGAGTATTTCGGCGACGACGACTACAGCTACCGCGAGCGGCAAGAGAAGGACCGCAACATAGAAGAGCGGACCTTCGACTTCTCGGGCAGCACGACGTTCACGGAGTCGCTCATCGACCAACTGGCGATGCTGGGCTTGGACGAGCGGCAGCATGCCATAGCATCAGAAATCATAGGCAGCATCGACGCCAGCGGCTACCTGGGCCGCGACCTACAGATAATAGCAAACGACATGGCGTTCCGTTCGGGCATGGAGGTGAGCGACAGCGAGATGGAGGAGATGCTGAAGGTGGTGCAGAGCCTCGACCCTGCCGGCGTGGGGGCCCGCAACCTGCAGGAATGCCTGCTGCTGCAACTGCGGCGTGCGGAGAGGAAAGAGGAGTCGCAGCAGCTGGCCGAAACGATAGTGGAGCATCACTTCGCGCAGCTCACCAACAAGCACTACGCCTCGATAATGACGGCCCTGAAGATTGACGACGCCACCCTCCACAAGGCTCTCGACGTAATACGTCACCTCAACCCGAAGCCTGGCTGGGGTTCGGGGGACGAGAGAGGCGGCAGCCAATATGTCATCCCCGACTTCATCGTCAGCCGAGAGGGCAGCAACCTCACGCTAAGCCTCAACGACCGCAACTGTCCGCAGCTGCACATCAACCAGGATTACAACGACATGATGAGGCAACTTGCGAGCCGCAAGAAGCTGACCAACGACGAGCGGGAGACGCTGCAGTTTATCCGCAGCAAGAGCGAGAGCGCGCAATGGCTCATCGACACCATACAGCAGAGGCAGCAGACGCTGACCGTCATAATGACGGCAATCATGGGCTACCAGCAGGAGTACTTCCTGAGCGGCAACCCCGCCGACCTGCGGCCCATGCGGCTGAAGGACATCACGGCGCTGACGGGCTACGACGAGTCGACGGTGTCGCGCGTCGCCAACCATGAAAGAGCTTTTCTCGAAGGCGGTGACCACCGACGACGGCGAGGTCAAGGCCACGCAGCAGGTGAAAGAGACGCTGCGCGCCATCGTGGAGGCCGAGGACAAGAGCAATCCGCTTACCGACGAGGCGCTGACCAAGAAACTGCAGGAGAGCGGCTTCCCGCTGTCGAGGCGAACGGTGACCAAATACAGGGAGAGCATGGGCATACCCGTAGGAAGGCTGCGTCGGGAGTTGAACGTAGAGCGTTGAGGCTGAAGACCACCGACAGACAAAAGAAGAAACCACAATACCGACAAGGCCATCCGACACGCAGGACACATATTAACCATAGTGCTGGCGCTTTCCGCCGCCATGGCGCGGGGACAGGGGGACAGTGTGCGCTTCTATAGCGACAATGGACATGAGCCATTGATGTGGAGGCTGTTCTACCCCGACGGGATGGACGGGTCGAGGGTGAGGCTGCGCGACCTGAAGTTCGACTCGCTGCCCGACGAGCTGAACCTCAAGTTAGTGAAAGACAGCACGGAGTTTTGCTTTCCGATGAAGAACATCATCACGTCGCCCTACGGGTGGCGCGAGAGGTGGAACCGGCCGCACCGAGGCGTGGACATCCTGCTACGCACGGGCGACCCTGTGAGGGCCTGCTTCCCAGGGGTGGTACGCATAGCGAGGCTGATGAGCGGCTACGGCTACTGCGTGGTGATCAGGCACCAGAACGGCTTGGAGACGCTATACGGGCACATGTCGAAAATCCTCGTCAAGCCACGCCAGATTGTCAAGGCCGGCGACATCATAGGGCTTGGCGGCAGCACGGGACGATCGACGGGACCGCACCTGCATTTCGAGGTGAGGTTCCAGTATGAGCCTTTCGACCCCGAATGGCTGCTGGACTTCAAGGGCTACAAGCTGAGGACGCGGCGCCTGCACCTCGACAAGACATACTTCGGCATCTTCCGTCCGAAGGGCAAGAAGGCACCTGAATTCAAAGCCGACAAGAGCATCATCAAAGAGACGGTGGTACGCGACAGGCCCAAGGAGGTGTACCACACGGTGAAGAATGGCGACAGCTACGAACGGCTGGCGATAAGCTACAGCACCACTGTGCAGAGCATAAAAAAACTGAACCCCGACGTGAAGAAACTGAAGGTGGGGATGAGGATAAGGGTGAGGTGAGTGTTGAATGTGTGAATGGGTGAATGTGTGAATGTGTGAATGGGGAATTTAAAATAAAATAATAATAACATAATAAAATGAAAAAGACTAATTTATCGGATTATAACCCGGCGGAGGTGCCGTCGGGGAGAGACTATAGGGTAGGCATCGTCGTTGCCGAGTGGAACCGCGAGATCACCGACGCCCTTGCGCAGGGGGCCATCGACACGCTGCGCGAGCATGGCGTTGAGGAAGAGAACATACAGCTGGTGCATGTGCCAGGCAGTTTTGAGCTGACCACCGGGGCCGACCTGATGCTCAGCAACGACGAGGAGCTGGATGCCGTCATCTGCATAGGCTGCGTGATACAGGGCGACACAAGGCATTTCGACTTCATCTGCGAGGCGGTGTCGCAGGGAGTGACCAACGTGGCCCTGAAACACGAGAAGCCCGTGATATTCAGCGTGCTGACCACCAACGACATGCAGCAGGCCCAGGACCGCGCGGGCGGCAAGCATGGCAACAAAGGTGTGGAGGGTGCCGTGACGGCACTGAAAATGATCAAACTGAAAAAAGAACTGGAGAGTTGAGAGATGAAGCCAAAGATAGTTTTTATGGGTACGCCGGACTTTGCGGTGGAGTCGCTGGATGCCATCGTGGAGGCCGGATATGAGGTGGGGGCGGTAGTGACCGTACCCGACCGCAAGAGTGGCAGAGGGCTGAAAGTAAGCTACTCGGCCGTCAAGGAGTATGCATTGGCACACTCGCTGCCGGTGTTGCAGCCCGAGAAGCTGCGAGACCCCCTATTCCTGGAGGAGCTGCAGGCGGTGGGAGCCGACATCTTCGTGGTGGTGGCCTTCCGTATGCTGCCGCAGGCGGTGTGGGGCATGGCGCCAATGGGGACCTTCAACCTGCATGCCTCCCTCCTACCCCAGTACCGAGGGGCGGCGCCCATCAACTGGGCCATCATCAACGGCGAGACGGAGAGCGGCGTGACCACGTTCCTCCTGAACGAGAAGATAGACGAAGGGAAAATACTGCTGCAGTCGTCGACGCCCATCACGCCCGAAGACAATGCCGGCACACTGCATGACCGCCTTGCCGCGATGGGACGCACACTGGTGGTGGAGACCCTGAAGGGGCTTGCCGACGGCAAATTGAATCCGCAGCCCCAGCCCCAGCAGGCAGAGCTGCGTCCCGCGCCAAAAATCTTCAAGGCCGACTGTGCCATCGACTGGAGGCGTGGGGGGAAGGAAATCTTCGACTTCGTGAGAGGGCTGTCGCCCTACCCTGCCGCCACGACGACGATGAGCGACGGGAAAGGAGGCACCATAGAGATGAAAATATATGAAGTGGCGTATGAGCGATGCCAGCACTCCGCTGCCGTCGGGAGCATAGAAAGCGACCAAAAGAAAGTGCTAAAAATTGCAGTAAAAGACGGATTTGTAATGATTTTATCGCTACAAATCAGCGGAAAGAAGAGAATAAGCGTCGGTGAATTTCTGAGAGGCTACAACGTATTAGACTGGAAATTAACCATTTAAATTAAAGCATTGAATTTTAACATAAAAATTTAGAAAAAAAGAGCTTGATATTCAAATAATATGTGTACATTTGCAGCGTCAAAAAAATGTTTAACCCTCAAATTCACTATCATGAACAAATCTGAATTAATTGCTGCCATTGCCGAGAAGGCTGAGATGACAAAAGTAGACGCTGCCAAGGCTTTCAAGGCCCTCCTCGAGGTCACCAAAGAGGAGATGGGCAAGAAAGACGGCAGAATTTCCATCATCGGCTTTGGTTCGTTCTACATGCAAGAGCGTCCGAAACGCAATGGCAAGAACCCGAGAACGGGCAAGAAGATGGTCATTCCCGCAAAGAAAGTTTTCAAATTCAAAGCCAGCAAGGCATTTTAAGCTTGTAGACCTTTTTCATTGGAAAGAGCATTCTGGAAGGGATGCTCTTTTTTTTTGTCATGTGCTGGGGGCGAAGAATTTGTCGTCGAAATTGAGGAGATAGATGCGGCTGGTGGCGCGGGTGAGGGCTGTGTAGAGCCAGCGGAGGTACTCGCGCGATATCATGTCGTCGGAGAGGTAGCCTTGGTCGACGAAGACCACCGGCCACTGTCCGCCCTGGGTCTTGTGGCAGGTCAGCGCGTAGGCGAACTTGACCTGCAGGGCGTTGAAGTAAGGGTTGGTACGCAGGGCGTTGAGGCGTTCCGCCTTGGTGGGGAGGTCGGCATAGTCGGCCATGACCTCGGTGAAGAGGCGCTGGGACTCGTCGCGGGTGAGGGAGGGCGACTCAGAATGGAGTGTCTCGAGGAGGAGCTTGCACTCCACGGTGGGGGCGTCGGGGTAGTCGACGAAACGCAGCGACACGTCGACGAAATGGAAGCCATAGAGTTCCTGGTAGTTGCGTGCGGACAGCACCTCGACGATGTCGCCATTGGCGATGAAGCCCATGTCGGCATCCTCGTCGAGCCAGTGGTAGTTGTTCTTGACCACCATGAGGTAGTCTCCGGTGCCAATCTCGTCGTCGCGGTAGAGGACGCGGCTGCGGATGGCCTGGTTGTAGAGGTTGGCCCTCTTGTTGGAGCGGCAGACGAAGACAGCGCTGTCGAGGCCGCCGCCGGAGTATTCGCGGTTGAGGGTCTCCTCCAGGTCGGAGCCGTGGAGACGGACGACGTCGGCGAAGCCGTCGGTACGGAAGAGCGGCAGCTGCACCTCGTCGAAATCCTCCATCTGGGCAATCTGGTTTCTGATGGCGGTGGCGTTGGCGAGGATGCCCGACATCTGCTGCTGGCGGACCACCTCGGTGAGCGAGGCGTGGTGGATATGGAGGTCGGCGAGGCCGCTCATGTAGTGGGCCGAGAGCGCGGGGCTGTCGGCGGAGCCTACGGGTGGCAGCTGGGCGGAGTCGCCGATGAGCATGAGGCGGCAGTGGGAGCCGTCGAGGACGTAGTCGACGAGGTCTTCGAGGAGGGAGTGCTGGGCGTTCTCGTCGGGATGGGCGCCAATCATGGAGGCCTCGTCGACGATGAAGAGGGTGTAGCTGTTCTTGTTCAGGGCGCGGACGGTGCGGACGGCACCCATGGCGTCGATGACCGACATGTATATCTTCTTGTGGATGGTGTAGGCGCGCTTGCCGGAGTAGCCCGACAAGACCTTGGCGGCGCGACCCGTCGGGGCGAGGAGCTGGGTGCGGATCCGCAGACGGGGGGCTGCCTTGATGAGGGCCGACACGAGCGAGGTCTTGCCGGTGCCGGCATAGCCGCGGAGGATGAAGGCCGAGCGGGGGTTGTCGTCGAAGAGGAAATCGACGATGCGGGCGCAGGCCTGACGCTGGTCGGCGGTAGGCTGGTGGGGGAAGAAGGAGAAGATGAGTTGTTCGACTGACGAGGGCACGGGGATTTTTGGATTTTCGGATTTTCGGATTTTCGGATGGACGGATTTTCGGATTGGGGGATTTTCGGATTGGGGGATTTTCGGATTGACGGATTTTCGGATTTTCGGATTGACGGATGGACGGATTGGGGGGGGGGCTATGAAAAAAGATTTGTCGCCTAGGGGGTGACAAATCTTTATTCTTGCTTGATTCTTGCTTGGTCGGCGTTTGGGCTTTCACCCTTCATGCCTTGCTGTGCATGGCAGGGGGAAGGGCCGGAAATGGGCCGAGAGCTTATTGGGCGTCGGGGAGCTGAGCAGGTTGTGCCGGCTCGGCGGCCTGCTGACCTCCAGCTACTGCCTGGGCTGCCGAGGGCATCTCCATCTGGTCGGGGTTGACGGCATTCTTCTGCGTTGCTGAGCTCTTGCCGCCGCCGATGGTGATGGTGGCAATAAGGCTGAGAACGACAAGTGCAATGGCTAAACCCCAAGTGAGCTTCTCGAGGAAGTCGGTGGTTTTGCGGACACCCATAATCTGGTTAGGAGCCGAGAAGTTGGCAGCGAGACCACCACCTTTCGAGTTCTGGACCAATACAACCAAGGCCAACACAATGCTGACAATCAGAATAAGGATTACGATGAAAGTGTACATATAAAATTTTTTTTTGGTTTCTTTGATTTTTTCGTTATAACGTTATAACGGTATTTCGTTATAACGAGGTTTTTCGGGATTTCGGAATAACGTTATAACGAGGTTTTAGTTATTTTTTGGAGTTCTCGAGTTTCATTTTGAGTTCGGAAATACGAATTGCAAAAGTACTACTTTTTTCGGGATTACGAGACACTAATTTTTCATATATGGAAATAGCGCGATCGAAGTGACCCTGCTTTTCATAGATAAGTGCCATAGTTTCAGTATTCAACGAGTCGTCCTGTTCGATGCTCTTTTTGCCTAAATCTTCGACGGAGATGGTCGGCATTTCGCCCAAATCTTCGGGTTTGTAGTTGCCTGTTTCGAGAAATTTGGAGAGAATAACGCTCTTCGGGGCGGTTTTGAAAGAGACCTCCTGGTAGGAGTTGATTTCGCGCATGATGTCGAAGGAGGTGTCGTCGGTGGGGGCAAATTCCTGGTCTTTGGCTTTTTCGACCTGCTGCTTGGCCTTGATGTCGGCAGCCGACTGGATCTCGGTGAGGGAGACATGGTCGAGATAGTGAGCGAACCTGTCGAAGTCGGTGAGGTAGAGGCCCATTTTGGGGAGGAACCGTTGTTCCCAGTTGGAGGTGCCGATAGCCTTGTCGCTGAGGATGTCCATCATCTGGAGGAGGGCACAGAAGGGGAAACGTGTTCTTTCGGACTGGATTTCCGACTTGTCGGTCATCGAGTAACTGCAGAGGTCGTCGAGTTTAACATTAAATGCTGATTTATCCATCATTTTGTCAGAATTGCGTACAAAAATTGAAAGTGCAAATGTACACACTTTTTTTTAATTAACAGGAAAGAAAGAAAAAAATAATTTTTTCGCACTGAGACACAGCAGGTTGACAAAAATCGTAGAAAGTTTTTAACAAAAAATGGTGGTATATTATTTTTTTTGTGTACTTTTGCACTTCCAAAATTGAGTAAAAATGAAGAGAACATTTCAACCATCACGCAGAAAAAGAGCAAATAAGCACGGTTTCCGTCAGAGAATGTCGACGGCAAATGGCCGCAAAGTTCTGGCAGCACGCCGCAGAAAAGGCAGAAAAAAACTGACCGTTTCGGACGAGCGATAAACGACGGTGCCGGTTCCGGCAGAAGCCGGAACCTGTTTGCCAAACAAGAGGAGAAGTATTGAGAACAATACTTCTTTTTTTGTAGGAAAATCTAGAAGCTCTAGACAATCTAGAAGCTCTAGAAAATCTAGAAGCTCTAGACAATCTAGAAGCTCTAGACAATCTAGAAAATCTAGAAAATCTAGAAAAAAAACTGCGAAGAACATGTCAAGAAACAAGAAAGAAATAATAATCCCCGATGTCACAGTGAGTGATGCGGGGGCGGAGGGGAATGCCATAGTGCGGGTTGACGGCATGGTGGTGTTTGTTCCGTTTGCCGTGCCAGGCGATGTCATAGACTTGAAGATCTTCAAGAAAAAGAAGAAATATGCCGAAGGGCGTGTGCTGGCATTGAAGCAGGCGTCGCCGATGCGTGTGGAGCCGGTGTGCAGCCATTTCGGCACCTGCGGAGGATGCAAATGGCAGTGTATGAGCTACGAGGCGCAGCTACGCTACAAGCAGCAGCAGGTGCGCGACAACCTGGAGCGTCTCGGCCACGTAGACACCACGCAGATGCGTCCCATCTGTGGGTCGGAACGCATCTTCGAGTATCGCAACAAGCTGGAATTCACCTTCTCCAGCAAGCGGTGGCTTGCCGTCGGGGAGCAGCGAAGCGATGACGACCCCGGGGCGGTAGGTTTCCATGTGCCGCAGGTGTTCGACAAGGTGCTGCCCATAGAGCGTTGCCACCTACAGGCAGAGCCGTCCAACGCCATACGCATGGCGTTGCGGGACTACGCCCTGGAGCATGGTCTCCCCTTCTACGACATACGCAACCACACAGGCTACATGCGTAATGTGGTGATACGCAACAGCAGCACCGGCGAGCTGATGGTTATCGTCATCGTTGCCGAGGACCGTCCCGAATGGCTGAAGCCCATGATGGAGTATCTGCGCGACAGCTTCCCCGCCATAACATCGCTGATGTATATCATCAACGGCAAGATGAACGACAGCTATGCCGACCTCGAGGCGGAGTGCTTCAGCGGGCAAGACCACATCACCGAGCAGATGCCACGCTACCGTGGCGGGGAGCCGCTGAGGTTTAAGATCAACCCCAAATCGTTCTACCAGACCAATTCAGAGCAGGCCCATAGGCTGTACAGCTTCGTTGCCGACTTTGCGGAGCTGCGGGGAGACGAGACCGTCTACGACCTCTATACCGGAACGGGGACGATAGCGCAGTTTGTTGCCGGCTCCTGTAAAAAGGTGGTAGGCATAGAATATGTGGAAGAGGCCATTGCCGACGCATGGAAAAATGCGGCCGTCAACGGATTCGACAACTGCACCTTCTATGCCGGCGACATGGCCAAAGTGCTCACCGACGAGTTTGTGGAGGCCAATGGGCGACCCGACGTGGTGATTACCGACCCGCCGCGTGCCGGAATGCACGAGAAGGTGGTGGAGCAGCTGCTGCGGATGGAGCCGCGGAAGATAGTGTATGTAAGCTGCAACCCAGCCACACAGGCACGAGACCTGGCGTTGCTGGCAGCGAAATACAGCGTCGGGAGGATACAGCCCGTAGACATGTTCCCACACACACAGCATGTGGAGAACGTGGTGGAGCTGAGCATCCGAGAGCAGCAGGCGTTGGATTAGCGCGTGAATGAGAGGGACATGGAGTATCCGAAAGATGAATTTTTTACAATATTTTTATGGCATTTAAAAATATTTATTATCTTTGCATGTTGATAATTTGTCTGGAGAAAAGGCATTTTATCCAATAAGAAGCGTTTTATCAGCAAGTTAAGAATAATAAACAAAAAATTAATAATACAAAATCCAACCAGAAGATGAAAAAAAGAGTATTCTTCCTACTCGTGGCCGCATTGTTAATGCCTTGTGCAATGAAGGCGCAGGTCAATTCAGCGGTACACATCGACAGCACACTTACGAAATGTGACAGCTACACATGGTCAGTGACCGGGGCGACCTATACCTCCGACACGGTAGTGACCCACATTGACGGGGATACACTTTACATTCTCGACCTCACCATCAACAACAGCGTGACGAACACGGTGGCAGAGCCTGTCCAGGGAGGTTGCACCTATCAGTGGGGCAATCAGACATATACCACATCTGGTACCCATACCCAGACCTTCACGGGAGAGAACGGCTGCGACAGCACTGTCACCATCAACCTTGTACTTGCCAACTCAGCCGAAGTCACCTACGATGTCGTTGCTTGCCAGCAGTACACCTTCAAGAGCCAAACCTACGAAGTGTCAGGCACCTACACCATCAACGACAACACCAACCCGAACTGCGACTCGACCATCACCCTCAACCTGACGGTGAACAACGTAGAGCAGAAGAATTACGACACCATCGTCGTGGCCTGCGAGTCGACAGAGTGGCTGTGGAACGGTGACATGGCTCCCGAGATCATCACCGTTGACGGCACCGTGCTGACCTCGTCGTCGTTCTCGCACTCGACGGCAGCATTCCGCCGCATCTTCCACCCCCGTACCGCCGAGCGTTGCTTCGACAGTCTGGCAACGGTGACTTTCAACATCAAGCACGGCAACACCTTCACGGTGAACGAGAAGAGTTGCGGTGACTTCACCTATCACTTCTCGCTGCGTACTTCCGACACCAGCAGCATCGACACCACCCTCTTCTACACCTTCTCGAAGAGCGACACCATCCGCTTCCCGCGTCAAGCCGTCAACGGCTGCGACTCCATCCTGGTGACCAACATCACCATCAACCCCATACCCGTCGTCACCATCAGCGGTGACCTGCGTGTCACTCCTGGTTCCAACTGCACCCTCCATGTCAGCAGCGACCAGGCCAACATCCGTTTCACCTGGCATGACGGCAGCCACGACACCGTGTTCACCAAGAACAACGTCACCGAGAACTTCGACGTCTACGTGAAGGGTGAGAACCTGTCCTCCGGCTGCGAGCACACCAGCTATGTGACAGTCCTCGCCAACGAGAGCATCAACAGTGCCGACGACAACGCCATCAGCGTATACCCCAACCCCACAAGCGCACTCATCAACATCAGCAGCAACGAGGCCGTGAAGAGCATAGCCATCTACAGCCTTAACGGACAGCAGATGATAAGCGCCAAGGGTGTCAACAGCGTCGACCTCAGCACTTTGGCAAAAGGCACCTATGTAGTAAGAGTAGACCTGGAGAGCGGCAAGGTTGCAACCCGCACCATCGTCCTTTCCAAGTAAGGTTTCAAAAGAATAATAGAAGAAAGCGTTCGGGAGGACCGGACGCTTTTTTTTAATCAAAATAGCAAAGAGACAACCATGAGGACTAACATTTTCGACAGCGACAGGAATGCAGCAACGAGCAGCGGAACGAGGACGACGGCGTGCATCATGGTCTTGATGAGCATGGTGCTGGCATGTGGATGCAGCGGGATGGGCGGCAAGGGGAAAGAGGCTGTGAAGCTGCGAGGGCAGGCACAGGGTACCTACTACTCTATCACCTACTACGACGAGAAGAACAGGGATTTCCAGAGCGAGATAGACTCACTGCTGAAGGAGTTCGACATGACGGCATCGCTGTGGGAAGAGAAGTCGCTGCTGAGACGAGTGAACGACAACAGCGACAGCGTTGTCAACGAAGACTTTGCACAGCTGGTAGAGATGTCACGTGAGATGCATGACTACAGCGAAGGGGCTTTCGACTGCACGGTGGGCAAGCTTGTCAACGCATGGGGCTTTGGCTTCTCAAAACGCGAGGAGATGAGCGACGCCGTCATCGACAGCCTGCTCCAATATGTGGGGGCTCAGCCTGAGATTGTCAGAGGCGAAGATGGGAGGATAATAGTGCGCAAGGCAAGTCCGGAGAGCACCATAGACTTCAATGCCATAGCACAAGGCTACTCGACGGATATGATCTGCCGTTTCCTTGAAAGCAAAGGGATAGAGAGCTACCTCGTGGACATAGGCGGCGAGGTGTATGCCAAAGGGACAAAGCCCGACGGGAGCGAATGGAAGGTGGGCATCGAGAGGCCTGCCAAGAACAAGTACAGCAGTCCTGAGGTGGAGACCACCATATCGCTGCGGGACAGGGCGGTGGTGACCTCGGGGAACTACCGTAAATACTACGAGAAAGATGGTGTACGCTACTCGCATACGATAGACCCTTCGACGGGACGGCCTGTAATGCATACACTGCTCAGCGTCACGGTGGTGGATGTCAGCACCTGGCGCGCTGACGCACTGGCGACGGCTTTCATGGTTATGGGAATGGAGAAGGCGAAAGAGTTTATTGCGAGACACCCTGACGACAGCATGGAGAAGGTGATATTCATCTACAGCGATGGGGAAGGGTATAGAATGTGGGAATTCGTTAATGAGGGAATTCGTTAATGTGTTAATTTGTTAATTTGGGAATACGTTAATTTGTTAATTTGGGAATGAGTTAATGGGGGAATTTGGGAATTGAATCTTAAAAAAAATATACTATATGAAATCGATGACTGGATTTGCCAAAGGGCAAAAGGAAATCGGCGGCAAAATCATGACCGTTGAAATAAAGACTCTTAACAGCAAACAGATGGATGCTAACCTGAAGCTTCCGGCTGAACTACGAGAACATGAGCTTGACATCCGCGCCATGGTCAACAGGCTGGAACGCGGCAAAATTGACCTAAGCGTGAGCGAGGAATATAAGGAGGGGTCTGCACGCAAACTGAACGTGTCGGCGGCAGCCGAACGACTGAAAGAGATTAAGGAATTCGCAGCAAGCCAGTGCATGACGATGAGCGACAGCGACATTCTTGCTCTCGTGATGGGCCAAAGCGACCTGTGGGAGGATAGCAGCTCTGAGGGCATGGGCGAGGCCGAATGGAGAGAGATGCAGGAGCTGATGGCTGCCACGCTGCAGGAGCTTGACGAGACGCGAAAGCATGAGGGGACGATACTGAAAGAGGACTTCAAGAAACACGTGGACCTAATAGAGCACTACCTCGGGGAGATACCGCAATACGAAAAGGAGAGGATAGAGACTGCCAAGGAGCGTATGCGTAGCTACTTGAGCGACGCTGCCGTGAAGGATGTGGACGAGAACCGCTTCGAACAGGAGCTTATCTACTATCTCGAAAAGCTTGACATCACGGAAGAGAAGGTGCGACTGGCGAAACATATAAACTATTTCCGTCAGGTGATGGAGCAGGAAGAGGGCAGCGGGAAGAAGCTGGGGTTCATAGCGCAGGAGATGGGAAGGGAGATCAACACCACGGGGTCGAAAGCAAACCATGTGGAGATACAGAGGCTCGTGGTGGCCATGAAGGATGAACTAGAGAAGATTAAGGAGCAGCTGGGGAATATACTTTAAAAAAAGCTCGCCGTGGGGCGAGCTTTTTTTCTAGTAGGACTAGTATTACTAGTATTTCTAGTTGGGGGGATTAGCGGACAATCAGCTTCTCAATCTTGGTGAAGTTGTTGTTGGTGATACGGACGAAGTAAGCACCCTTGGCAAGGTTGGAGACGTTGATGTTGGCACCGTTCTCAGCATTGAACTCGGAGGTGGTAACGACGCGGCCGCTCATGTCGAGGAGAGCCATGTTGACGTTGCCAGTGACACCCTTGAGGGAGACGAAGACATTGCTGGTGGCGGGGTTGGGCTGGAGCTTCATAGCTACGCGGCTAGCGATAGGATCGAAGCCTTCGGGCTTAATCTTGAAGTAGCACTTGAAGACCATGTTCTCGGTAACGTTCTCGACGTTGATGACGCCATACTCAATACCATCATCGTCGGTGTAGAGGCGATAGTCGTCGGTCTCGATGTCGTTGATGGTGATGCGGTCGATTTCGTAGCCGTACTCAGGATAAGCGTAGAAAGAGAAGGAGGAACCGGCGAAGACAGACTCGCTCTGGCCGCAGAGAACCTCATTGTTGTCGCTGATGAAGGTACCGAAATCCTCATTGTCGCACTCCCATCTTACGTCGAAGCTAGCGATGTCGTAAGAAGGACCAACAATCATACGGATCATAGGATAGTTGGAGGTGTTGAAAGGACGGATGGAGGCGGAGCCACCACGTACGTCGCGAGTGAAGACAGAGTAGACGTTACCGCTACCGTTCTGTTTGTGGAGGATGTTCTTGTAGGTAACGAGGTTGGGTTCGTCCTCAAAGTAGACGGTGGTGTCAGCGCGGACGAAGGTGGTGCGAGCCTGAGCGACAGCGAAGTCGGCATCCTCATTGAGGACATAGCCAAGACGATAGACGGTGTTGGCTTCGAGTTCGGGCTGAGTGGGGAAGAGGATACGGATGGTGTTGTAACCCTGAGCGGTGGTTCTGTAGGTGAGGTTGCTGGGGTTGTTGACGTCATTCTGCTTGATGGTGTAGGTGTTGACACCAGTGCCATTTTCGGGAGAGAGGAAAACGATGCTACCATCTTCGGTAAGAGAGTCATGCCAGAGGATAGGAGTGATGTTGGCACCTCTGTTGTTGCTGTAGCCCGACATACCGGGAGTGGTGGAGGCTACCATTTCCATACCAAGGATTCTCCAGCCATTGGGAACGGTGTTACCCGTCATATAAGCGACGAAGTTACCATAACCAGCCTTGTTCCAAGTGGTCACGGTGTAGTCGTCAGACCAGACGTTAGCAGAAGTGGTGACGACAAGGCCAGGGGTATAGTGGTTACCAGAGCCGTCGGAGCCGTCGCCATTGTAGGTCAGGACACCGTGGTCACGACCCCAGATACCGGCAGGCTGCTGCTGGCCAGTAGCGTCGGTGATGGTGCCGTAGTTGACATTGTAACGGAGAGTGTCGAAGCCGAAAGACTGAGCCTCGTAGAAGTCAGTGGTGACATCAGAGTAGAAGTAGTTGGCACCGATTTCAGCGGTGGGGAGGCAAGCGTAAGCACCGGTCTTGTAGCTTGAGTCGGGATCGTAGGTGAAGCCGTGGGATTCGCTGGCACTGTCATAGATACCGAGGGGGTCGATAACGAAAGTACGGTTGGAGTCAGCGTTGCCTACAACACTGTTGAGGTTCTTCTCGACGAGGAGGGTACCTTCTTCACCGTCAGCATAGGTGTAGATAGCACCCTTGGAGTTGGTCTGTGCGAGGTTACCGTCATTGTAGAAGTCGGCAGCCCAAACGACGGGGAGCTGGAGACCCTGGGGCATCATCTGGTAGAAGCCCTCGAAGTACTGGTTGGAGGTGAAGCGGAGGTGGTTCTCAGGTGCATCCTCGATGGTGACATCGTCGACGACATAGAAGTAACCGCCATTGTTGTCGCTGCTCTCGTCAACATAGCGGAGACGGAGCATAACATTGGACTGGTGAGCCATCACGCGGGGGATGGTGACGCGCTTTTTGCCGCGGATAGTACCGTTGGTAGAGATATCAACGCCGTGGATATTGATCTCGTAGCTGTACCAAGTAGTGCCGTTGTCGATGCTATAGTCGATGTAGGTGTGGTCCTGGTTGAAGGCGCGATACATCTGATAAACATTGAACTGAGGAAGATCGCAGTTGGAGAGGTCGATGCCGCTGAAAAGGATGTAAGCGTCGACATAGCCGAGGTCGCCATCACCACCCCAACCGACGTAGGAGTCGATCATAGAGCAGAGCATGAAGCCGTCATCGAGAGACTCCGGAGTGAAGTTGAGAGCGATAAAGTTGCCAAAATACTGAGAGAGGACGGGGAAAGTGGAGCTAAACTCAGTGCTGGAGAAGTAAGCGCTACCGGTTCCACGCTGCCATCTGCCGTAGTCACCATTGTTGGTGTGGCGAGGGATAGTAGTACCGTTGACCATCTCGTTGTAACCGACAACACCAGTGGTGTACTTGGTATTGTAGTCGGAGGCAGCAAAGGAGCAGCTGAAATAGGTGTCGCCGTCCTTCGTGAAGATTGAACCCGTGTAGCCAGCCTCAGAGGCGAGAACCTCGGTGTTGGCCTGACGAGCCATGTCGCCTACCTTAGCAGAAGCCTTGTTGACGGCGACATTGTTTGACTGGGCGAAAGCAAAGCTTGCGCACAGTGCAAAACTAAGAACCATTAATGTTTTTTTCATTGTAATTTGATTTTGATTAATAAATATTTCATCATTACAACACAACCAAACTTCTCATTTACAGAATTGTTATAAATTCTCAACGAGGAAATCTGATTATTGTTTTTCGGTGCAAATTTATAACAAAAAATAATACTGACAAAAAAAATCTGACTTTTTTAGTTTTTTTTAGGAGATTAGGAGGATGGGGGCAGAAGGGTGAAGCATTTTTTTGCCAAAGATATAATAAAATGGGGGATTTGAAGTTTATTGGTTGGTGAATTGTGGTTGGTGAATTGTGAATTGTGAATTGTGAATGGACAAATGTGAGGGGAACTACCGGAAGAAAAACAAAAAAAACACACAACAATATAAAGACAATGTACACGAAACGATATAGATGCAAACGGACGGGGAGCCGTGCTGCGAGGAGAAGAAAGATGTGGGGGTTCCTTGCCGTAGTGGTGATGACGACAAGCTTCGTTGCCTGCGGCAGCAGCCGGCAGGCCGGCAAGCCTGGTGGCAACAAAGGGGGGAAGAGATATGAGCGGAAGCCTATAGTGGAGACCACCGACGAGCGGTTGAAGAGCGAGGCGATGATGATAGATGCCAAGATGCAGATAGAGATGGGCAACGGAGAAGAGGGGATGCGGCTGCTGCGCATGGTGTTGCAGCGCGAGCCGGGGTGCCATGCTGCTGAGTATGAGCTGAGCCGGCAGATGCTGGCGTTGGGCATGACCGACAGTGCCATCGTCTATGGAGTGCGTGCCGCCGAGGGCGACATCAAGAATGTGTGGTACCAGATGCATCTTGCCGCCATGTACCAGGCCACGCGGAGGAGCAAAGAGTCGGTGAAGACGTGGGAACGCATAGTGGCGCAGAATCCCGAGGTGATAGAGTACTACTACGAGCTGAGCAACGCCTACCTGATGGACAACGACGGGAAAGGGGCCATAGGTGCGCTGAACCGCGTGGAGAAGAAGATAGGAGTGACGCAGACCGTGTCGATGCAGAAAGCCAAGATATGGTCGCACATGCAGCGGGAAGACAAGGCGTTGCAGGAGCTCGAGGCCTTGGCCAAGGCCATGCCGCAGGACTATGAGTTGAGTAGCACATTAGCCGACACCTACATGCAGAGTGGACAATACGACAAGGCCAAAGAATGCTATGACCGTGTGCTTGCCAACAATCCCGACGACGAGTATGTGCATATCTCGCTGGCCGAATACTACAAGATGACCGGACAGCCGAGGAAGGCCTACGAGGAGCTGAAAGTGGGCATGGCGCAGAAGAACCTCTCGACAGCCATCAAGCTGAGGGTACTCACCAACTTCTACAGCAGCGAAGAGTTCTACGGCATCCATTCGGCATACGCCTTCGACCTGATGGAGACAGCGATGCGCGAAGCCGACGACAGCACAAGCTATGCCGCGTTCTACGGCGACGTGCTGATGAGGCAGAAGAAATATGGCGAGGCGGCGAAGCAATTTGAGTTGTCGTTGAGCAGCGACAGCAGCAAATATGAGATCTGGGAGGCGTTGCTCATCAGCGAGTTGTCGGGCGAGGCCGACACGGCGGTGCTGGCGTCGCATGCCCGGAGGGCGTCGCGGCTGTTTCCGCTGCATCCCCTACCCTACTACATGCAGGCCATCGTCGAGCATGACAAGCACAACTACGACAAAGCCCTAGAGCTGGCGTCGCGCTGCGAGAAGATGGGGTTTGACAATGGTTATCTCGAGGTGGAGATATATTCGCTGATGGCGTCGTGCTACAACCAGATGGACGATGAGCGTTGCGTGGAGTACTACAAGCGCATACTGTCCAAGCGGCCCGACGACATACAGACGCTGAACAGCTACGCCTACTGGCTGTCGGAGAAGGGGACAGAACTGGAGAAAGCCGAGGAGATGTCGCGGCGCACGCTGAAGGCAGAGCCAGAAAACCCCTACTACCTCGACACCTACGGATGGATAATGCACAAGATGGGTCGCGACGAGGAGGCGTTGAGATACATAGAGAAGTCGATGAAGCGAGACGAGGAGTCGGAGGAGGTGAAGGCCCACTGGGAAGAGGTGAAGAAAAAGCTAAACAGATAAAACCACAGGCTGGCAGCACGCCGGTCGGAAGCAAACAAACGCCATGATAGCCAAGAAGATAAATAGAATCATATATGTAGTAATCATGATGGCAGCGATAGGATGCGCTGTAGGGTGCCGGTCGCATAGGAATGTGGCAGACAACCAGGCCAGACAGCATCCTGGTGGGAGCGTGCCAGAGGAGACGGCAACAGCGAAGCCGAAACTGGATACCATACTCAACGCCAGCTATCAGCGATACAGCGCCAACTTCAGCTGTAGCGTCGAGGGCATCACCCTGAACGGGCAGATACGGATAGTACACGACAGCTGTATCTGGATAAGCCTCAACAAATTAATCGAGGTGGGACGCATCATGATAACCCCCACCAGGGTTAGCGGCTACGCCAAGCTGCTGGGGAAGTACTACGACGGCAGCTACGAGGAGGTGCGTAGGCGATGGGGTATTGACATAGACTATGCCACCATAGAGGCTATGATTGTCGGCAACTGTCCGCCGAACTGCACACGCAGCAAGGAGCCAGAGAAAAAAGGCGACGAGGTGAAGATGTGGTACACACAGAAGGGGAAGATACAGCGGAAGGTGGCGATGACGAAGGACTACACCACAAAGACGCTGAAGGCCACAGAGATAAGCACAGCCAAGCCGTTGGCACAGGTGTCGTGCCAGTACCGAGAGCGCGCCGTCGTAGAGAGCCAGATGCTGCCGACAACCGTAGACGTCAAAGTCTCGTTAGGCAGCAAGAGCAAGAATACCCAGCTGAGCATGAGTCGCATCAGCCTGAACCATAAGCAGAACGTGCCATTCTCGATACCATCGAGGCTGGAGAAGCTGTGATAGTGCTAAATAAATGAATATCAAATAAATAATAACTTGAAAAAGGTAATATTAATCATAGTTTGTCTTTTAGGCATCTCGACGGTCCAGAGCCAGGAGGCTGTCGGCAAGGTCGACAGTGCCGAGATGATAGTGAGTCGGTTTTTGAAGATGCAAGACTTCAACAAGCTGAGTCGGGACAGCATATTATATATGGAAACATATATATATTATCGTTCGAAGCCGACAGACACCGCCATACTGAAACGATGGTTTCTGCCGCCGAACCGTTTCCGAGCCGAGTTGTGGCACGGAGACACCGTGGTGGAGGGCAACTACACCGACGGGCGCGGGATACACCGGCAGCTGACGCCATCGATGAAGATGGGGTGGGTAGACGTGACGCCCGAGCTGTACTATGAAAACGAGCAGCAGTACGACATCAGAGGCACGCTGCACAACTGGAGAGCCGAAGGGGCGGAGCTGAAATACGACGGGTTGTGGAACTTCAACGGCCACGAGGTGTACCGCGTGCTTGTGGAGACCCCCAACAAGTACAACAAGAACTACATCTTCGAGAAGGAGAGCGGCATGCTGTTCCTGATACAGGAGACCGATGAGAAGTCAGAATACAACGACCACAAAGCGTACGACCATCCCGACTGGCATGCCTACCACGAGTACCAGCCGTGGGGGGCGGTGCTGCTGCCGAGCGTGGAGAGCTACCAGGTAGGCAACGACATAGTGTACTACTACACCCATTTCAAGAACCTGCCGCTGAACATGGACATATTCAAAAAGAACCAGCCATGAGCATTTTCGACAACGAAGACGAGTACTATATGCGAGAGGCGCTGCGCGAAGCGCGGGCTGCCATGGCCGAGGAGGAGATCCCCATCGGGGCGGTGATAGTGTGCAAGGGGCAGGTCGTGGCTCGCGCCCACAACAACACCGAGCGGCTGCACGACGTCACGGCGCATGCCGAGATGGTGGCATTCACGGCGGCAGCCAACACGCTGGGAAGCAAATACCTGCCAGAGTGTACGCTATATGTCACCGTGGAGCCCTGTGCGATGTGTGCCGGAGCTGCGGGATGGACGCAGATAGGGAGGATCGTGTATGGTGCCGCTGACGAGAAGAGAGGCTTTGAGAAGCTGGGGCGAGGGATGTTGCATCCAAAGACCGAGGTGGTCGGCGGGGTGATGGAAGAGGAGTGCGGGGAGCTGATGAAGGAGTTTTTTAGGAGGAGGAGAAGCTAGAAACTCTAGACACTCTAGAAGTTCTAGAAGCTCTAGACGAACTAGAAGCTCTAGATAATCTGGGAAAACATATCAACAATAAACATTTCAACAATAGACCTATCATAAACAAACATATTAACAATCATAGAAGCATGAAACCAACATTATTAGTACTTGCTGCCGGAATGGGCAGCCGCTATGGCGGACTTAAGCAGATGGACGGCGTAGGGCCGAACGGAGAAATAATCATGGACTACTCGATAGCCGATGCCATCAAGGCGGGATTCGGCAAGGTGGTCTTCGTCATAAGACACAGCTTCGAGAAAGAATTCAAGGCAAAAATCAATGCCGAGCATTTCGGCAACCGCATCGAGGTGGAGTATGTGTTCCAGGAACTGGACATGCTCCCCGAGGGCTTCAAGGTGCCCGAAGGACGCGAGAAGCCGTGGGGCACCAACCATGCCATCCTCATGGCCAAGGAGGCCATCCACGAGCCGTTTGCCGTCATCAATGCCGACGACTTCTATGGCAGCGACGCCTTCAAGGTGATGGGCGACTACCTTCGCGGACTTGACGGCAAGAAGGGCGACTACTGCATGGTGGGCTACCGCCTGGAGAACACCCTGTCGGAAAACGGCACTGTGAGCCGCGGCGTCTGCAACGTCGACGAGAAAGGATACCTGATAGGAATGACCGAGCGCACCAGCATAGGCCGCACCGAGAAGGGCATAGAATACAAGGATGACGACGGCTCGATGCATCCGCTGCCGGCTGACGCCACGGTGTCGATGAACCTCTTCGGCTTCACGCCCGACTATTTCGTGGAGAGCGAGAAGCTGTTTGTCGACTTCCTCAAGGAGCGCGGCACCGAGATGAAGTCGGAGTACTACATCCCCTTTGCTGTCAACACTTTCCTTGCAAGCGGATATGCGACGATGCGTGTCCTGAAGACCACGGCGCAGTGGTTCGGCGTGACATATAAGGAAGACCGCCCGATGGTGGTGGAGCGTTTGAAGAGACTTCACGACCAGGGAGAGTATTGATTCCTTCAGCATTTCCGCCGCAGGTGATTTCCCCCAGCCATGCGGTGGGGGTTGTTTCCCAGCCCTGCGGCGGGTGAGGATTTTTCCCCGCCATGCGGTGGGGTTGTTTCCCCGCCTGCGGCGGAAATCTTGGAAATCCTGGAAATCCTGTACACTCGCATTAAGGCAAATCCTGGAAATCCCCAAAAATCTTGAAAATTATTTCCGACCATGTCGGAAATGTTGAAGCACAACCTTATATAATTTTTAAATCAGTTTTGAATATGGGCATTTCTTTTGAGGAACGGCTGAAGGCTCTGTCGTACCAAATTCGCGGTGCCGCAATGGAAGTATACAATCAGCTGGGTCCCGGACTTTTGGAATCAATTTACGAGAAAGCGCTGATTGTAGAATTGCGACTACGCAAAATCGAAGTCAAATCGCAAGTCCCCATTCAAGTTGTATATAAGGGAAACGTTGTTAGCAACGACTTTAGAATTGATTTGCTGATAGAAGACACCATCATCGTGGAACTAAAATCAGTCGAAGCACTCAATGCCCTCCACTATAAACAGATACGAACATATCTGAAACTGACCAACAAACCATTGGGCTGGCTTATAAATTTCAACGAGGACGATTTTGCTCATGGTATGATAAAAGTACCGAACCGTTATTTCACCTCTCTTTGATTAAGCTCCAATCGAAGTCAAAAAAATATCCAATCGAACCAACCAAAGTCAAGACAAGATCCCATCGAAGTCAAGACAAGCGAACATTTTCAATTCCCGCGAAGCGGGAATACCATTTCCCAAGATTAAAAAAGATTTCCAAGATTTCGCTTGTACCAACAATGACCGAGAGAAAAAATTTCCAAGATTTCCAAGATTTCGCGAAGCGGGAGTCTATATTCATTAATTAAGACGCGACCTAAGTCAAGACATGCGAACATTTCCAATTCCCGCGAAGCGGGAGACCATTTGCCACTTCTCCCCTCATTAATTAAGACCCGACCTAAGTCAAGACATGCGAACATTTACCATTCCCGCGAAGCGGGAGGCTCTTTCGTTTGCCAAAGAGCATATTAATGACGACCCCCTTGAGCTGCTGCTGCACAAACAACGCTATCCAGATGTGGACTTAGAGTTTGCAGTGCAGCAAATTGAAGGACGGCGGACAGCACGCGACAAATGGCCGTCGCTGCTAGAATACGACGATTTCATCTATCCGCCGCGCCTCAACCGCGAGCAGGCATCATCGGACGAGACAGCAATGCACAAGGTAAGCGTGGGCGATGAACTATGCGGGGAAGAGTCTTCCATCACTGTGGCCGATCTCACAGGTGGCATGGGCATCGACAGCATCGCCTTTGCCAAGCACTCACGCCATGCCACTCCATTGCACAACCGAGTGTCGGCTCATGTAGACTATGTAGAGCACAATGAAGAACTGTGTACCCTAATGGAACACAACCGCAAAGTTCTCGGTTTGGAGAACATCGATATACACTGTGCTGACAGCATAGAATGGCTTGCTGCCAAAGACCACCTCTTCGACATCATCTTCATCGACCCTGCCCGCCGCTCATCTTCCGGACGCAAGGTGACCGCATTTGAGGACTGTGTCCCCAACATCCTGCAACACCTTGAACTGCTGCTTTCTCGCTGCCGATGGCTGCTGGTCAAAGCATCGCCAATGATGGACATCGACAAAGGCGTCGCACAGCTTGGCGTTGTCAGCGACGTGTATGTAGTAGCCGTCAAAGGCGAGTGCAAAGAGCTACTGTTTCTGTGTGGCGGACATCGCGAGGAGCCACTGATCCACTGCCGGAACATTATCCCCGGAGACAGCATCTATAGCAACACCTCCTTCACACGGAGCCAAGAAGCACATGCCGAGGCCTCGTATTGCACATCCGTGGGACGCTATATCTATGAGCCAGACGCATCGCTGATGAAAGGCGGACCTTTCAAACTGCTGAGTTACAACTTGGGATTGCAAAAGCTTGCCCGAAACACACACCTTTACACCAGCAACAACCTGCAGAACTGGATGGGACGCATCTTCTGTGTGCTGAAAGAGATACAGCTGAACAAAAGAAATGTCGCCGTCATTCCTGGCGGCAGAGCACATGTGATAGTGAGGAACTATCCAGCACGTGCCGAGGAACTGCAACGCCAACTAGGATTAAAGGAGGGAGGCGAACTGTTTGTGATAGCCACCACGGTAGGAACAAAAAAGACAGGATTTATTTGTTGCGACGAAAAAAATTATGAACATTTTTGAAAAGAAATGAACAAATAAATTTGGTCAGTTTCGAAAAAGGGTGTATTTTTGCACCCTCTTAAAATGGTGTCGGAAATGAAGATTACCCGTTCAAACATTTCTGCATCAGATAGATAGGATTATGCCTAGGTTATCCGTCAGCCTATACAGAAGCCTTGAAATCAAGAGAAAAAAAGGAATCGGGCATCGATTTAGAGGTGCCAAAGAAGTAAACATCATCGTAAAAACAAAAATGAGTACATTAAGTTACAAGACCATTTCGGCCAACAAGAACACCGTGAAGAAAGAGTGGGTTCTCGTAGATGCCGAAAACCAGACGGTAGGACGCTTGGCAACCAGAGTGGCCAACATCCTGAGAGGCAAGACCAAGCCTTGCTACACCCCGCACGTTGACTGCGGCGACAATGTTATTATCATCAATGCCGAGAAGATTGTTTTCAGCGGCAAGAAGATGACCGACAAGATTTACCAGCGTTACACTGGCTATCCTGGTGGTCAGAGAGAGACCACGCCTGCCAAGCTGTTGCAGAGTCATCCCGAGCGCATACTGGAGCACGCCATCCGCGGCATGCTGCCCAAGACCAGACTCGGCGACCAGATGTATCGCAACCTGCACATCTATGTTGGCAGCGAGCACCCGCATCAGGGACAGAACCCCAAAGTCATCAACATTAACGATATAAGATAATAACAATGGAGCAAGTAATCAACACCATAGGTAGAAGAAAGACCGCCGTGGCACGTATCTACATGAAGGCCGGCAGCGGTAAAATCACCGTCAACAACAGAGATTACAAAGAGTATTTCCCGACAGGTCCGCTGCAGTTCATCGTGAACCAGGCTTTCCAGATTGTGGATGCCGAGGGCAAGTGGGATGTTAAGGCTAACCTTGACGGCGGTGGAATCACCGGACAGGCCGAGGCATTGCGTATGGCAATCGCCCGCGCACTGTGCGAGAACAACATAGAGGATCGTCCTGCACTGAAGGCCAAGAGTTTGCTGATGCGCGACCCGCGTATGGTTGAGCGTAAGAAACCTGGTCAGCCGAAGGCACGTAAACGCTTCCAGTTCAGCAAGCGTTAGTGGGAAGCTAGGAGAGCTAGACGCCCTAGACATTCTAGAAGTTCTAGACATTCTAGAAGTTCTAGTAATCCTAGAAATACTAGAAAGTTTAGTATCCAAACTGGCTGAATGATCCGCTGCATTGACAGAGCGAGCCGCATGGAAAGGCCACTAAATGCAGCCCTAAGGACTAACGGCCAGTTGGCAAAAATCAATCCGTAGGAGGAAAAAAAACAAGAACGGACCCTCCTCAAACAAAAAGGAAAGTAAACAAAATGACAGAGTTAAAATTCGAAGAATTGCTCGAGGCAGGTTGCCACTTTGGCCACCTCAAAAGAAAATGGAATCCTAAGATGGCTCCCTACATCTTCAAGGAGCATAACGGCATCCATGTTATTGACCTTCAGAAGACCATCGCAAAGGCCGACGAGGCTGCTGCAGCCCTGAAGCAGATTGCCCGCAGCGGCAAGAAGGTGCTCTTCGTAGCCACCAAGAAGCAGGCTAAAGACGTCGTCGCCGAGATGGTGAAGACCGTTGACATGCCCTTCGTTACCGAGCGTTGGCCCGGTGGTATGCTCACCAACTTCCAGACCATCCGCAAGGCTGTGAAGAAAATGAATGCCCTGGACCAGATGATGCACGACAAGGATTTCAACAATATCTCGAAGCGCGAGCGTCTGCAGGTGCAGCGCGAGCGTGCCAAGTTGGACAAGAACCTCGGTTCGATAGCCGACCTGACCCGTCTGCCCAGCGCCCTGTTTGTCATCGACATCAACAAGGAGCACATCGCCGTTGCCGAGGCACGTCGTCTTAACATCCCCACATTCGCATTGGTTGACACCAACACCAACCCCGACCTTATCGACTTCCCGATTCCTGCAAACGATGATGCATCGAAGTCGATAGCAGCCATCCTGAAACACATGGTTGAGGCCATCCAGGAAGGTCTGAACGAGCGCATGCTTGACAAGGAGAACAATGTAGCCGTAGAGGAAGAGGTAGAGGAAGAGGTAGAGGCAACAGAGGAGGAGAGCAAGAACGACCGTGAAGAAGGCCGCCAGCGCCGTCCGAGAAGAAAGAACAACCAGTAATTGGGGTTGCGTTGGCAACGCAACATACAGAACGTTGGCAACGCAACATACAGAACGTTGGCAACGCAACATAGAGGACGTTGGCAACGCAGGTTGCGTTGACAACGCAACAAACTGAACAAACAAAAGAAATAGTAAAAATGGCAACTATAACAGCAAAACAAGTTAATGAGCTGCGCCAGCTTACCGGCGTAGGAATGATGGACTGCAAGAAGGCTCTCGTGGAATGCGACGGCGATGTGCAGAAAGCCATCGAGCTGCTTCGTCAGAAAGGCCAGAAGATGGCCGCCAAGCGTGCCGACCGCGACGCCAATGAAGGATGCGTGCTGGCAAAGAGCAACGGCAACTACGGCGCCATCATCATGCTGAGCTGCGAGACTGACTTCGTAGCCACCAATGCGGACTTCGTAGCATTCACCAATTCAATTATCGACACCGCCATGAGCAAGCACCTCACCAGCAAAGAGCAGGTGATGGAGATGGAGCTCAACGGCAGCAAGGTGAGCGACTGCATCACCGACCAGATTGCCAAAATCGGCGAGAAGATCGAGCTTGCTCACTTCGAGTCGATCGAAGCCGAGACCGTCTACGCCTACATCCACCCAGGCAACCGTATGGCATCAATCGTTGGCATGAACAAGAGCGGCTATGACGAGGTTGGACACAACATGGCAATGCAGGTTGTGGCCATGCGCCCTGTCGCCCTCGACGAGGCTAGTGTTCCTCAGAGCGTCATCGACAGCGAGCTGAACGTCTATCGCGAGAAGACCAAAGAGGAGCTGACCCAGAAGGCTATCGACGCCGCCCTGAAGAAAGCCGGCATCAACCCCGCCCACGTTGACAGCGAGGATCATATCAACTCGAATATGGCCAAGGGCTGGATTACCGAGGAGCAGGGCAAGATGGCTCGCGAGATCAAGGAGAAGGTTGGAGCCGAGACGGCTGCTTCCCTGTCGGAAGCTAAGATTGAAGGCATTGCCAAGGGTCGACTGAACAAGTTCTTCCAGGAGAACACCCTGATGAACCAGGAGTACATCATGGAAGGCAAGGTCAGCGTGAAAGATTTCATCGCCAAGACCGACAAGGACCTGAAATGCACTGGTTTCAAGCGTCTTGAACTTGGAGCATAAGCAATAAAGAAATCGATAATAAAAGCGGTTGCGCGAGAAATCGCGCAACCGCTTTTGTTTTTGAGAGAGAGACTAGACTATCTAGAGAGACTAGAAGCTCTAGACACTCTAGAAAATCTAGAAGCTCTAGACAATCTAGAAGCTCTAGACAATCTAGAAAATCTAGAAAAATAAAACAAAATGGCGAAGAAGAAACAGAAATACTATGTTGTGTGGCAGGGTAACAGGCCTGGTATCTATGACAACTGGGGGGAATGCGAGAAACAGATAAAGGGTGTTGCCGGAGCTAAGTTCAAATCGTATGAGAGCCTCTCGCTGGCAGAGCAGGCATTCCGCATCGGGCCAGAACTGGCGGCATCGGTGGGAGACAGGTCGACGACAGCAAACGCGAAAGGAGGCTCCATACTCACCGTCGACGAACTGGGGATGACCATCATAAGGCCTGACGCCACAGGGCCGAAGCCTGAACTGAGAGCTATAGCTGTGGATGCTGCCTGCAGCGGCAATCCAGGGGAGATGGAATACCAGGGGGTGTATGTGGCCAGCAGGACGCAGCTGTTCCACTTCAAGGCTCCCAAAGGGACCAACAACATAGGGGAATTCCTAGCCATCGTGCATGGGTTGGCATTCCTGAAAAAGAACAACATGTCTGAGATACTCTACTCGGACTCGGTGAATGCCATAAACTGGGTACGAGCGAAACAATGCCGCACCAAGCTGCCGCTGAATGCCGACACGGCGAAGCTGTATGAGATCATACGGAGGGCTGAAGCATGGCTGAACAACAACCGTTACAGCACCGAGATAAGGAAGTGGGACACTGACAACTGGGGCGAGATACCGGCGGACTTTGGAAGGAAATGAATACGGAGAATATACAATTCGGCAGCAACAGGGTTGCTGACATCGAGAGGCTGTTCCACAAGGAGCTGGACGCCATATACGGAGCCGGTGAGACTAGGATGATGGTGAGGATGCTTTTCGAGGCTTGGATGGGATGGCCGTTGGCGGAGCTGCTGATGAAGAGGGAGGAGACCATCAACCAGAGCGACCTGCTGCGTTTCCACTGGGCACTGGAGGACCTGAAGAGGGGCAGACCGATACAACAAATCATCGGATGGACACTGTTCTGCGGATGTCGCATCGAGGTAGACGAGAACACGCTGATACCACGTCCGGAGACAGAGGAGATTGTGGAGAGGACTATAGCTTCATACCTAGAGCGACCGCCACGAAGGGTGCTGGACATCTGCACGGGAAGCGGATGCATAGCCATAGCGTTGGCCAAAGCATGGCCTACAACTGAGGTTTGGGCGGTAGATATATCGTCAGAGGCACTGGCAAAAGCAAGAGAGAATGCCGCCAAGAACGGGGTGAAGGTGGACTTCGTGAGATGCGACATACTGAAAGAGGATCTGTCCCTCCCCTACCCTGTCGACCTAATCGTCAGCAATCCGCCCTACATTTGCGAAAGGGAACGAAAAGAGATGAGCACCAACGTGCTGGACTACGAGCCAGGACTGGCACTGTTTGTGCCAGACACCGACCCGATGCTGTTTTACAGACGGATAGCGCAACAGTGTCGGAGATGGATAGGAGAAAAAGGCAGGATAGTGGTGGAGTTAAACGAGCATTACGGGAAGGAGACGCTGGCAGAATTCGAGAAAGAGGGGGCGCAAGGAAGAGTGGAGAGGGACTTTTGGGGCAAAGAGAGGATGATGATTGCAGAGATGGACAATAAAAAACGATAAACGCCGTTAATGAAAAAAGGGCAGGGATGGCTTGTTTCCGTTAAGCCATGAATGATGAAGACGATAACAAAAAACGAACATAAAACACAATAAAACAATGAAAAAAACAATTCTTACAACAGCATTGATGACTGTCGCACTGGCCACGATGCTATTTGTCTCCTGCAAAGGAGAGAAAAAAGGCGGGAGCTACACGATTAGCGGCAATGTCCCGTCGCAGGTGGCTGCGGAATGGATTTACCTTTACGATGTCAGCGGCAAAGAGCCGGTGACGCTTGATTCGGCACGTATCGAGAATACGGCATTCAAATTCAAGGGGGTAGTGCCCGACACGACTGCCATCGTCGTGCTGCATCCAGGCAAACTGAACGAATACCCTGCCGTGGGATGGAACATCTTCCTCGAGAAGGGCGATATCGTGGTGGACTCGTCGGAGCAGTTTGTGACTGGCACAGCGATGAACGACGGATTCAAAGACTGGATGACGGCGATGAACAACATCATGATGACTGGTAGGCCTAGCGATATCAAGGACTTCTTTGCCGAGCATTGGAGCGAGCATAGCGGAGACTTTGTGGGATCGTTTGTGTTGTATGCCTTCTCACCGTACCTCGACTTCCCGTTTGTGGACTCGCTGACGAGGGATGTGCCCGAGGAGGTTCGCCAGACGACAGTGCTGAAGCCCTTCTTCGAGCAGATAGAGTCGATAAGAGCCCTGCAGCCCGGCAAGATGTTCACCGACGTGAAGATGACATACATGGACGGGGGCGCTGTGGCCTTGTCGGACATCATCGGCAAGGGCGAGTGGGTGCTTGTAGACTTCTGGGCATCGTGGTGCGGGCCATGCCGCCAGACCATGCCTGAGTTGCAGACTATTATGAAGAGACACAAGGACGTGAAGGTGTACGGCATTGCCGTGAGCGACAAGGAAGAGGACACACGGCGCGCCATTGCCGACCTGAAGATAGAATGGCCGGTAATCAGCGACCCCGAAGGAGCATCGGTGCGGACATACGGCATCAGCGCCATACCGGCAATGGTGCTGTTTGGGCCTGACGGCAAGATAGCCGCCAGGGACTTTACCGTGTCGAGCCTGGAGGGGATACTGGAGGAGATGACGAAATGAGAGGGAGAGAGAGAGGAACCGAGATCGGTTCCTCAATAAACAGGAAAAGGAACCGAGATCGGTTCCTTTTTTTTGGTTGGGCCATCAGCAGGACGGGAAGCTAGCGAACGGGAGGCTGAGAGGATGGGAGGATGAGGGGACGGGAGGACGGCCAGACGGCAGGGAGGATGAGGGGACGGGAGGACGGCCAGACGGCAGGGAGGATGAGGGGACGGGAGAACGGGAGGCTAGAGGCAGGGAGGATGAGGGGACGGACGGGAGGACGGCCTGACGGCTGAGAGGATGGGAGGATGGATGGCCTGACGGGGGGATGGCTAGCTTTCGTGGATGGCGAGGTGCTTGTGGACATCGCCGATGGCTTCTTTGGTGAAGAAGGCGGCAGAATCGATGAAGGCGGCGCACTGAGTGGTGACGGCACAGGGGGCATCGCATTGGGTGGTGGGGGTGGCGGCGCACTGAGGGGCGGCGCGGAGGGCGTCGAGGAGGAGGAGGTAGGCCATGATGATGCTTGAGAGGACCTCGGTGAGGGCGCGGGTGGAATGCTCGAAACGCTCGGAGCTGGTGCCTTCGGAGGAGACCAAATCGTAGAGGCGACGGTAGCCTTCTGTGGCCTTGCGAAGGATGGCTTGCAAGCGGCGCATCTCGTCGGTGAGGGCGCTGGCGGTGAGAGCATCGATGGCGGCGGAGAGCTTGGCATCGTAGGCTTCTATCTGCTTGAGATAGGCGCCGCTGGCGATACCTTTCATGGCGGCGACGACCTGCAGCTGGCTGGTGCCTTCATAGATGGAGAGGATGCGGGCATCGCGGTAGAGGCGCTCGCAGGCGTACTCTTTCATGAAGCCGCTACCACCATGGACCTGGATGCAGTCGTAGGCACAACGGTTGGCGAACTCGCTGGCGTTGAACTTGACGAGCGGGGTGAGGATGTCGGCGATGCGAGAGGCGGGCTTGGAGCTTGCGGCGAGGTCGACATAACGGGCGGTCTCGTACATGAGGCTACGGGCACCATTGGTGCGGGCACGCATCTGACGGAGGAGGTCCTGGACGGCGACGAACTTGTCGATGGAGTGGCCGAACTGCTCGCGCGAGGCGGCGTAGGCCTCAGCCTCGCGGCAGGCACACTCGCAGAGACCTATGGACTGGGCGCCGACGCCGAGGCGTGCGCCATTCATGAGCGACATGACGTACTTGATGAGTCCTAGGCGGCGTTCGCCGACAATCTGGCAGGGGGCGTTGGTGAACTGAAGCTCGGCGGTGGGGCTGCCCTTGATGCCCATCTTGTTTTCGATGCGGCGCACCTTCATGCCGCCGTCAGCCTTGTCGAAGACGAAATAGCTGAGGCCACGGCCGTCGTTGGTGCCCTCCTCGCTACGGGCGAGGACGAGGTGGAGGTCGGCATCACCGTTGGTGATGAAGCGCTTCACGCCGTTGAGACGCCAGCAGTTAGAGGCCTCGTCCCAGGTGGCCTTGAGGCGGACGGACTGGAGGTCGCTGCCGGCATCAGGCTCGGTGAGGTCCATAGAGCAGGTGGCTCCCTGGTAGATGCGGGGGAGGTATTTGTTCTTCAGCTCGTCGTTGGCGAACTGCTGGATGGTGTCGGCGCAGTCCTGCAGGCCCCAGATGGTGGCGAAGCCCACATCGGCGCGGGCTATGATTTCGGCAGCCATGACGGCGGCGACACGTGGGAAATTGAGGCCGTTGTACTGGCGTTCGAGGGTCATGCCATAGAGACCCGACTGGATGAGAGCGTCGAGGTTCTGGCGGGTGCCGCGGGCGTACTCGACGCGGCCGTCGACAAGCTGGGGACCCTCATGGTCGACCGACTCGGCATTGGGGGCGATGACTTCGCCAGCTATTTCGCCGAGAAGACGCATGACGGTATCGTATTGCTGGAGAGCCTCTTCAGCGTTAGCAGGGGCCTCGGGATGGGTCGAAGCCTCGGCATAATTCTTTTCCTTGACAGCCACCACCTGATCCATGTCGGGATGATGGAGATAGAAAGAGAGATTTTCGTTATCGAGATAGAAATTCATGATATTGTCTGATTGTGTTATTGTTTGATTGTTTGAGTATTGGTTGATGACATTTCTGCTTGATTGTTTTGGTGGTGATGATGATACTCAAACAATCAAGCATTCAAACATTCAAGCATTACTTAAGGTTGTTTTTATAGGCAGCCATGAACTGGGGGATGACGGTCATGGCATCGCCGATGATGGTGTAGTCGGCGATGGCGTTGATGGGAGCATCGGGGTCGGTGTTGATGCTTATAATCTTGGCGCTCTGCTCCATGCCGGCGCGGTGCTGGACGGCACCGCTGATGCCGCAGGCGATGTAGAGCTTGGGGCGCACGGTGACACCCGTCTGTCCAATCTGACGCTCGCCTTCGCAGAAGCCAGCGTCGACAGCAGCACGCGTGGCACCCACGCTGCCGCCGATGAGGTGGGCGAACTGGTGGAGGAGCTCGAAATTCTCCTTGCTTCCCATGCCGTAGCCGCCGGCGACGATGACCTGGGCACCCTTGATGTCGATCTTCTGCTCCTCGATTTCACGAGAGAGTATCTCGACGGCCTTGTCGGCCTTGTCGAGATAATCGCCAAGGGCGACAGGGATGATGGCACCCTTATAGCTGGCGTCGAAGATCTCTTTCTTCATGACACCCTCGCGGACGGTGGCCATCTGTGGGCGGGTCTCGGGGCAGACAATGGTGGCGATGATGTTGCCGCCGAAAGCGGGACGGATCTGCATGAGGATGTTCTCGTAGGTTTTGCCGCTCTTGACATCCTCGTGGTTGCCAATCTCGAGGGAGGTGCAGTCGGCGGTGAGGCCACAGCGGAGATAGGAGGCTATGCGCGGGGCCAAGTCGCGACCGACGGAGGAGGCACCGAAGAGGACAATCTGAGGTTTCTGTTCCTCGATGATGCGGCGGAGGACCTCGAAATGAGGCATGGTGCGGTAGGGAGAGAGACGGCGGTCTTCGGCCATAAGCACCTCGTCGACACCAAAGGGATAGAGAGACTCAGCAATATTCTTAACCTGTGCGCCGAGGAGAGCGGCCTGGAGCTTGCAACCGAGTCGCGAGGCCAGCTGGCGGCCCTTGGTGCAGAGTTCGAGGCTGATGTCGGCGATGGTGTTGTTTTCCGACAGCTCGCAATATACTAAGACGTTGTTCATGGGGTTGTTCTTTTTTTCCGGGATGACGCTGTTTTTTTCGGGATAACGATTTTTATCGGGATATTATTAGAGAATATGTTCTTTAATGAGAGTTGCACTCAGGTCGTTGAGGGCGGCGTCGGTGGGCTGGAGGACGACGGATTCCTTATGGGCGAGGACGACGTTCTCGATGCGTTTCACCTTGGTGGGCGAGCCCTTGAGTCCGAGGCGGTCCATATCGGCGTTGATGCTGTCGGCATTGGTCATGCGGACCTCCATCTTGGCCTGACGGATGAGGCGGTGGGCGTTAGGGAAACGGCAGTCGTTGGCGGCGGAGGTGACCGTCACGAGGACGGGGAGGGCGGCCTTGACTACCTCGGTGCCACGCTCGAGGCGGCGGCGGATGGTGATGGCATGGTCATCGATGGCGACGAGCTCTTCGGCATAGGTGATCTGAGGGAGTTCGAGCTTCTCGGCGACCTGGGGGCCTACCTGGGCGGTGTCGCCGTCGATGGCCTGACGGCCACCCATGACGAGGTCGACCTTGCCCAGCTGCTTGACAGCCTGGGAGATGGCATAGCTCGTGGCCAGGGTATCGGCGCCAGCGAAGCGGGCGTCGCTGAGGACGAAGCCGTCATCAGCGCCACGCGACATGGCATCCTTGATTATTTCGGCGGCGCGAGGGGGGCCCATGGTCACCACCGTCACGCGGACATCATTCATTAAGTCTTTGACACGGAGAGCCATCTCCAGAGCTTTGAGGTCTTCGGGGTTGAAGACGGTAGGGAGAGCAGCACGGTTGACGGTGCCGTCGGCATTCATGGCATCGGCACCGACGTTGTGTGTGTCGGGGACCTGTTTAGCCAATACTACGATATTCATTGAAAGATTGGAGTTTAAAGTTATTTGGGGGATCCGCCGAGATCGGCGGCTCCTGGGGTTCTTCTTTTTTGGGGGGCTTTTTGGGGAGCCGCCGAGATCGGCGGCATTAGTTGATGGCGAGGCCGCCGTCGCAGGAGATGACCTGGCCGGTGACATAGCTGGCGAGGTCGCTGGCGAGGAAGAGGGAGACATGGGCTACATCGGTGTCGAGGCCGCCACGACGGAGAGGAATCTTGGTCATCCAGTCCTTGCGGACATCCTCGGGGAGCTGCTGTGTCATGGGTGTCTCGATGAAACCTGGAGCCACGGCATTGCAGCGGATGTTGCGGGAGCCAAGCTCCTTGGCAATGGAGCGGGTGAAGCCGATGATGCCGGCCTTGGAGGCGGAATAGTTGCACTGGCCTGCATTGCCGTTGAGGCCGACGATGGAGCTGATGTTGATAATGGAGCCTGCGCGCTGCTTCATCATCATGGGGGCGAAGGCCTTGGTGTAGTTGAATACAGAGCGGAGGTTGACCTCGAGGACGAGGTTCCAGTCCTCGACACTCATGCGGAGGATGAGCTGGTCCTTGGTGATGCCGGCATTGTTGACGAGGATGTCGAGACGGCCGTAGTTGTCGGCGACCCACTTGGCGACATCATTTGCCTGGGCGTTGTCGGCGGCATTAGAGGCGAGGAAGTCGGCGCGGACACCTTTAGCGCGTAGCTCGGCGAGGAGCGACTCGCTGTTCTCGTTCTCCTTGAGGTCGGTGAAGATGATGTTGGCGCCCTCATCGGCGAAGAGGAGGGCATGGCTGCGGCCGATGCCACGGGAGGCACCGGTGATAAGAGCTGTCTTATTTTCGAGAAGTTTCATTATCAGTTTGGGGGTTAAGAATTAATACTATAAAAGGGGTTATTCTTTGTCGGAGAGCATAAAGATGAGGCTACCCTTGGCACAGAGCTTGCCGTCGACCTTGGCTTCGGCATCGACAAAGAAGGTGAGGCCGCGACGAGCGGTGATTTTGCCTGTGACAGTGATGTTGTCGCCTGGGCGGACCTGGTTCTTGAAGCGCACCTTGTCCATGCCGGCGTAGAATGTCAGGCGGCCCGGCAACTCGTCAAGCATGAGGGTGCAGCAGCACTGACCCATTATCTCGCAGAGGATGACACCCGGGACTACGGGGTAGCCGGGGAAATGGCCTTGCAGGAAGTACTCATCGCCACGCACATGATAGTGACCGATAGCGGTGTCGCCTTCCATGGCGACATCGTCGACAAGGAGCATGGGTTCGCGGTGAGGGAGGTAGTTTTTTATTTCTTCTCTATCCATTATGTTAGTGTTTTCGGGTTAATTGATTTGAATTGGGGGGTTGCGTTGGCAACGCAACATACGGAACCTGAGGGTGCAGAGGGGTTGCGTTGGCAACGCAACAGACGGGACCTGGAGGCGCAGACGGGACGGTTAGATCTTGCGCATGGCGACGCAGGCGTTCTGTCCACCGAAGCCGAAGGAGTTGCTGATGGTGAGGTCGGCGGAGAAGTCGCGGGCGGTGTGAGGTGTGTAGTCGAGGTCGCAGTCGGGGTCGGGCTGGTCGAGGTGGATAGTGGGAGCCACCTTGCCGGACTGGAGTGTCTTGGCGCAGATGACCATCTCGACGGCGCCGGTGGCGCCGAGCATGTGGCCCATCATAGACTTAGTGCTGCTGATGACAGCCTTGCGGGCATCGCTCTCGCCCATAGCCTGCTTGATGGCGAGGGTCTCGGTTTTGTCGTTGAGGGGGGTGCCTGTGCCGTGGGCGTTGATGTAGACACGCTCACCGCTCTTGTAGCCAGCCTCTTCGAGGGCGAGGCGGATGGCGTTGGTGGCGCACTTGGCGTCGGCGCGGGGGGCGGTGTAGTGGTTGGCGTCGCAGGTGTTGCCGTAGCCACAAATCTCGGCATAGATGTGGGCGCCGCGTTTCTTGGCAATCTCATAGTCTTCGAGGATCATGATGCCAGCACCTTCGCCCATGACGAAGCCCTTGCGGCGGGCATCGAAGGGGAGAGAGGCAGCCAGGGGGTCTTCGCTGGTGGAGAGAGCCTTGCTGTTGGCGAAGCCTGCGATGGATATCTCGGTGATGGCAGCCTCGGCGCCGCCTGTGATCATGGCGTCGGCACGGCCTTCGCGTATCATGCGGTAGGCCTCGCCGATGGAGTGGGTACCTGTAGCGCAGGCCGTTACAACCGGCAGGTTGGGACCCTCGGCATGGAAGACTATGGCGGTGTTGCCAGAGGCAATGTTGGCAATCATTTCAGGGATGAAGAGCGGGGAGACACGTCGGGGGCCATTCTCGAGCAGAGAGGCATGTTCGCGGCAGAAGGTCTGGATGCCGCCGATGCCAGAGCCGATGGCGCAGCCGAAGCGGGTAGAATCGACATGGTTGCCCACCTCGAGGCCGCTGTCCTGCATAGCCTGAGTGGCGGCGGCGAGAGCGTAGAGAGCGTAGATGTCGTTGTGGCGAATCATAGCCTTGTCGATGGCGAAATCTTCCGGTTTGAAGTCGAGGACCTCGGCAGCGACCTTAACGGTGAGGCGATCAGTATTAATTTTTTTGATAAAATCGATTGCACATTTGCCATTCAACAGACCATTCCACATAGCGTCGACGCTGTTACCAAGAGGCGATATGCATCCGAGTCCTGTTACAACAACTCTTTTCATTTATAATGGGTTATAAGGTTATAAAAGCGGTTTAATGGTTTAATGATAAATATGAATACATATATGTAATAACAGTAACGGAAAAGCACTGTTAATATTGCGGGGTATGTGTTATTGTTCGGTTTGAGGTTCGGGGTAATGGATTTCAGACCAGTCGAGGATAGCGGCGCCAGTCACGAAGCCACCGCCGAAAGCACTGAGGAGCAAGCACATGCCATCCTTCAGTTCGCCAGCGCGAGACAACTCGTCCATAAGGATAGGGATGCTGGCGGAAGAGGTGTTGCCGTACTTGTTGAGGTTGATGGGGAACTTCTCTTTTTGCTGACCCAGGTGTTCTCGGATAGAGTCGATGATGCGGAAGTTAGCCTGGTGGAGAAGGTAGAGGTTGATGTCGTTGCCGGTGAGGCCATTCTTTTCGAGGATGATGTCGACATCCTTGATGCAGGCGCGGACGGCGAGTTTGAAGACCTCGCGGCCGGACATGACGAGAGGCTGGGTGCGTTCGTCGACGCGATCGTAGGGAGTCGGTTCGAGAGACCTTTTATAGTAAAGGACGTCGGTGTGGGTGTCGGCGGTGACACGGAAATCGCGGAAGCCGTCACCCTCGGTGACGACGACAGCGCCGGCGCCGTCGGCAAAGAGGACAGAGGTCTCGCGTTCGTGCCAGTTGCAGAAACGAGAGGGTTCCTCGGCGGCGACGATGAGGATATTTTTAGCACGACCTGTTTTGATGAAAGCGTCAGCGATGTCGAGGGCATAGATGAAGCCTGCGCAGGCGCCGTTGAGGTCGGTGCAGGGGCAGCAGCAGCCGAGAGGGCCAAGGATGATGCTGCTCAGAGAGGGTGTGACATAGCTATTGGCGACGTTAGAACATATAAGATAATCGATTTTTTCGGGGTCGACGCCAGAGGAGTCGAGGGCAGCCTGAGCCGCGGAGATAGCCAGTTCGCTGAGAGTTTCCTTGCTGAGGAGACGACGGGTCTGGATGCCGGTGCGGGTGGTAATCCAGCTGTCGCTGGTTTCGAGGAAGCCAGCAAGCATGTCGTTAGTCACAACTTTCTCAGGGAGCGCGCTACCTGTTCCAATTATTTTCATACGATAAAACTTTTTGTTAAGACAGTCGGCGTAGAAGGGCGAAAGAGAATGATGAAAAAAACTTTCGACAATGTACGCATATAGTATTTCAATTAAATTTGCAAAATAATAAAAAAAATAAAAAATATTTATGTTAAAAACGATATTATACGCAATAAAGGGGGAAAAGGGGCGTTATTTGGGGTGAAATATCGATATTTTGGGTGAATGACGTGAAAAAAATTAACAATTATGGGGAGAAACAGTGTTCGAATACCTAAATTCATGACCGAAAAGAAGGACATCTGGCTATTTTTATTTGTCACACTTCTTTTCGCAATACTATTTGTGTTGGTATATAAACCGGTGGGATATATGCGCACGACAGACGTGCTGTCGCACTGGAACAAACAGATTTACACCGCGATACAGTTCTTTGCAGGCTTCATCATACTGACGGCAAGCCGGTTTCTGTTCAGAAATCAACACAAGAAAAGGGAGCTGACGGCACGCGACATGATAATATGGATAGCCGGGGAGCTGGTAGTCATCTCTTTGATACTGACAATAATAGCATCGCTCATCAATGCCGACGAGAACCTTGATTTTCTGGACTTGTTGCGGAGGGTGTCGTTCAATATAGCCACGATACTGGTAATACCCTACGCAGGAACCACATTGATACTGATGCTGCGGGAGCGGCGGCAGCAGATAGAGGCACTGAGAGAATACATAGAGAAGCAGGAAGAGGCCAGGCAGGAGACGACAGAGAACATAAACTTCTATGCCTTGGGAGGCAAATTGGCCTTTTCGACGCATAGGGTCAACGTGTTGTATATAGAATCGGCAGACAACTACAGCAACATCCACTACATAAACGAAGGGAAAGAGGAGACTTTCATACTGCACAATTCGCTGAAGAACCTGGACAACGAGAAGAAATATCCAGGGCTGCTGCGATGCCACCGCGGATATATGGTGAACATCAGCAACGTCAAGTTGTTGCGGAAAGAGAAAGACGGATTGGTCATAGAGCTTTCGCAAGGCGGCAAGGCGATACCGGTATCGAGGACGTACAACGAGAGGGTGGTGAAGTTCTTTGCGGGGTGAGTATGGATGATTGTGGGGATGGAAAAGAAAAGCCGCTCCTGTCGGGGACAGGAGCGGCTGGTTTGTTTTTGCCTTTAGCTTTTGGCCTTGGGCTGGTTGTTATTTGGCATCGCGGCCGGCGCGGATGGCCTTAATGTTGGTTTCGACAACGGCATCGCCCTTGCGACCAAAGATGGCCTTGATGGCTTTCTCGAGTTCCTCGAAGGCGATTTCGAGATAGGGAGCGGCGGCACCGAGGAGAACCATGTTGCCACGGGCGTTGAGTTCCTTGGCGATGGCGTTGGCATTGAAGCTGACGCACTTGGGGAGTTTTGCCAGCTCGGCATTAACCTTGGCAATATCGGGGTAGTTGGTGATATTGATGAAGGGGTCGCTGTTGGTGATGACGACGCCGTCGGGGGCGAGGAAAGGCAGGTAGCGGAGGGCTTCCATAGGCTCGGAGCTGAGGATGATGTCGGCCTTGCCTTCGGGGATAACATCGGCGAAGATGGGTTCGCTGCTGATGCGGAGATGGCTGAAGACGGAGCCACCACGCTGAGACATGCCGTGGATTTCGCTTTGCTTGACGTTCATGCCGAGGTTGAGGGCAGCGTCGCTTATGATTTTGGCTACGGAGACGATACCGTCACCGCCTACGCCACAAAGTATGATGTCTTTTTTCATGATTTGATTATTTTTTTGGTGAATTGTGAATGGTGAATTGTGAATTGACAAATGAGGATTGTCTAATCACCATTCACCTTTCACTCGTCACGATTCACGATAATTATTTTTTGGCGGCGATGCGTTTCTTGTTTTCGACTATGCAGACGCGCTGGGGGATGATGACGCTGACGCCGTTGTAAGCAATCTCTTCCTCGAGAATCTTGACAAACTCGTCGTGGTTCTTCTTGAGAGGGACGATGGTGCGGATATGGTCGGGATCGACGCCGAGGCCTTTGCAGATGTTGAAGAGCTTCTGGTTGGCGCTGGAGGGCTGGCCGCCGGTCATAGCGGTGATGTCGTTGTCGAGGATCATGATGATGACGTTAGCCTTTTCGTTGACGCAGTCGAGGAGGCCGGTCATGCCGCTGTGGCCGAAAGTGCCGTCGCCGATGACGCCGATAGCAGGGAAGATGCCCATCTCGGAGGCACCCTTAGCCATGGTGACGGAGGCGCCCATGCAAACGGTAGTGTTGATGGCACCCATGTTGAAGCCGAGGGTGTAGCATCCGATGTCGCCGAAGACGCGGCCGTTGGGATACTTCTTCATAACCTCGACGACAGCCTCGTAGCTGTCGATGTGGGGGCAGCCGACGCAGAGGGCGGGAGGACGGTTGGTGACCACCTCGGGGACGGCGGGGCCGTTGGGAACATTGATACCCAGAGCCTTGGCAACCTTCTCGGCGTTGAGCTCACCATCGCGGCGGATGGTCTCGTCGAGACGACCGTGGACGGGTTTACCTTTGCCAAGGAAGCCCTTGATATGCTCTTCGACGAAGGGCTGGCCATCCTCAAGGACGAGAATCTCGTTGACCTCGTCATAGAGCTTGTTCAGCATATTGAAAGGCAGGGGGTACTGAGTAATCTTGACCACCGGATAGGGGCATTTGCCGCCAGGGAAGTTCTCCTGGAGATAGTTGAAGGCGATGCCAGTGGTGATGATGCCGCGGCTCTTGTCGGTGCCAGGGATGTACTGGTTGAAGCCGCTTTCCTCGCTGGATTTGGTGAAGGCCGGCTGCTTGTCGATGAGGTCGCGATAGAGGCGTTTGGCATTGACGGGGAGGAGGACGAAGCTCTTAGGGTCGGAGGGGCTTGTAAGAGGATTCTGTGGCAGGACGGGCTTGCGCTCGACGCCGGCGCGGCTGTGAGCCAGGCGGGTGGGGATGCGATAGAGGACGGGGGTGCCAAGTTTTTCGGAGAGCTCGTAGCCGAAGAAGACCATGTCGTAGGCCTCCTGCTGGTTGCTGGGTTCGAGCATGGGGATCATGGCCCAGTGGCCGTAGTAGCGGCTATCCTGCTCGTCCTGACTTGAGAACATGGAGGGGTCGTCGGCGACGACGATGATTACACCCTTGGTGCCGATGATGGCAGCATTCATGAATGGGTCACCGCAGACGTTGAGACCGACGTGCTTCATGCAGGTCATGGCGCGTTTGCCGGCGTAGGCGACACCGATAGAGGCCTCGAGGGCGGTTTTCTCGTTGGCGCACCAGTTGGCGACAACACCCTGTTCCTTGGCCTGTTTCGACTTCATGACATACTCGGTAATCTGAGTCGAGGGGGTTCCGGGGTAGCTGTTGATAGCGCTACCGCCAGCATCTATAAAAGCCTGAGCGATAGCTTCATCGCCCAATAAAAGCATTTTTGACATGTCGTTTATATTTTATTAATAAAATTATGAATTCAATTTTGCAAAGATAGGAAGATTTTCCGACGTGGGCAAATTTATTTTTATCAGACTGATTTAAAGAGCAATGGCAGAAGCCAAGCGGGGGAAAGAAGAGATATATCAGCCTGTCTGTTTTGTGGTTAGCCTTTGATTTGGACTTGGAAACCTTCGGAGATGAGAGGCTGGAGTAGGCGGTGCATCTCGTCGGGGGAGAGCTTGGAGAGGTTTTGTGCCGGAGTGGGGCGGTCGATGGTGTAGGCCATGATTTCGCGTGGGTGGAGAGAGCGGATGATGTCGAGCATGGGCAGTACCACTTCGGGAGAGGAGGAGTCGAAATCGGGGCTGCGGAGGAGGCACCACTGGAGGATGAAGTCGCCATCGAACTGCTTGAGGGCCTGGACGACACGCTGGACGTCGTAACCAGGGGCGGGATTGTTGATACGGGCCACAAGCTCATTGGTGGGGGCATCAATCTTCATGATGGGGTTGTCGACCTTGCGGAGGGCATTGAACACCTGGGGGACATGGACGCGTGTGGCGTTGCTGAGGACAGAGACCTTGGCGTTTTCGGCATAGCGGTCGCGGAGGGCGAGGGTGTCGTCGATAATCTGCGGGAACTCAGGGTTGAGGGTAGGCTCGCCATCGCCGCTGAAGGTGATGGAATCGACCTTGACGCCGTCGGCGTAGAGGTCCTGCAGCTTGTTGCTCAAGTCGTGGCGCACCTTGTCGGCAGAGGGGAGACGGGTGTCGTTGCGTCCGTCGCGGTTCCATCCGCATTCGCAATAGATGCAGTCGAAGTTACAGAATTTGCCTTTTTCGGGCAGGAGATTGATGCCGAGGGAGGTGCCTAGACGGCGGCTGAAAATAGGTCCGAAGACGGTTTGTTCGCGAAGCATGGAGGGGTATATATTGTTTGACGTTTTACGTTGTTTTGTCTTAGATTGACGCAGTTGGGGGCTTATGTTTTAGGGTTACGGTTATCTTTTTTTGTGGGGAGAGGGGGTATTTGAAAATGCAAAAGTACGAAAATATTTTGAAAGTGGTTGGAAATAAGTATTTTTGCAAATCGAAATGAAGAACGGTGAGATAGATTACATATTGAGATACAGAAGACTACGAAACAAATAGAGATGCAAAAATATCGGAGTTATGTGCTGCCTGTAGCCATTGTACTGGGACTTTTGCTGCACCGATGGTGCGCGATGTTCAGCTTCTTGGTACCCTATCTGATTTTCACAATCCTGCTGTTGACGTTCTCGGCAGTGGACATCAAGAAGCTGCGCATGAGCTGGCTGGACGTATGGCTTATGGTGTTCCAGACGACGGTGAGCCTGGGGAGCTATGTGGTGCTAAAGCTAGCCGGAGCCGGTGATGTTGTTGCCGAGGGGGTGCTGATGGGTGTGATATGTCCTGTGGCATCTTCGGTGGCGGTGATAAGCTGTATGCTAGGGGCGAACCGGGAGACGGTGACGGCATACACCATCATCAGCAACCTGATGGTGGCGGTTGTGGCACCTATTTACTTCTCATTCATTGGTAACCAGCAGGATATGCCTTTTTTAGAGTCATTTTGGATGATATTGAAGAGGGTGGGTACGGTGCTGGGAATACCGTTTTTTATAGCCTTGGCGATGGAGGTGTGGTGTCCAAAGGGGAGTGCTTTGCTGAGCAGACACAAAGGGAAGTCGTTCTACCTGTGGGCAATTGCGCTGCTGTTCACACTGGGACAGACCATAGACTTCATATACATCCACGGCGAGGGCAAATGGGGCAGCATAGTGTGGTTGGGGGTGTCGGCGCTGATATGCTGCGTGGTGCAGTTCAGTTTTGGGCGCTGGCTAGGAAGCCGTTACGGGGACAAGATAGGCGGCGGGCAGCTGCTGGGACAGAAGAACTCGGCGATGGGGATATGGATGGCGAACTATTACTTGGAGCCGCTGTCGTCAGTGTTTCTGGCATTCTACTCGGTGTTTCAGAATTTGTGGAACAGCTGGCAGATGTGGAGGGTCGACAAGAAAAGAGACATAAGACAGGGGGGGAAGGAGTATTAACGGCGGATTGGGGCGTCGGATATGATTGATTCTATTATGTTAAGATAGTTTTGGTATCGTTCGCCGCTGATTTCTCCCGATTCAACGGCTGACTTAATGGCGCAGCCAGGCTCATGACGATGGGTGCAGTTGGCAAAATGACAGTCGTGGAGACGCGAACGCATCTCGGGGAAGAAATGGGATAGCTCCTCGGGGGTGAAGTCGACCATGCCGAACTCCTTGATGCCGGGGGTATCGATCAGAAAGGTGGAGGGACGGCTGTCGGGATGAGTGGCTGAGGGGATGGTGATGGGGAAGAGTTCGGCGAAGGTGGTGGTGTGCTTGCCCTTGAGGGACCAGTCGCTGAGCTGGCCTGTTTTGAGATGGAGAGAGGGGTCGATGGCGTTGAGGAGGGCTGACTTGCCGACGCCGCTGTGGCCGCTGAAGAGGCATACCTTGCCGGAAATAAGCTCCCTGACGGTGTCGATGCCTGTGCCGTGGAGCGCGGAAACCTCGTAGACAGGGTAGCCGACGGAGGAGTAGATAGCCTTGAGTTCGTTGTGGATGGGCCACAGCTCATCGTCGTAGAGGTCGCACTTGTTGAAGATGAGCGCTGCGGGGATGTGGTAGGCTTCGGCGGTGACGAGGAGGCGGTCGATGAAGCCTGTGGAGGTGCGCGGGAGGCCGAGGGTGGCGACGAGGCAGAGGAGGTCGATGTTGGCGGCGATGACGTGGGTCTGCTTGCTGAGCTTGGTGGCGCGGCGGACGATATAGTTGCGGCGGTCGGCGACGTCGGTAATCATGCCTGTGCCGTCATCGAGGAGCAGGAAAGAGACGCGGTCGCCTACGGCGATGGGGTTGGTCTGCTTGCTGCAGCGAAGGCGGTAGTTGCCGCGGAGGCGACAGTTGACGACGTTGCCGCCAGAAGGCATTACACAATACCAGCTGCCTGTGGTGCGGATGACTAAACCGCTATTTATCAAGTTGTCGGACATTCGATGGAGATTAGAATCAGGTTTGCAAAGATATGTTTTTTTTATGGAATGGCATGAAAAAAAGGGACTGGGGGCGGGGATGGTGAAAAAAAATGCTATCTTTGCAGAAAAAAACAGGGTTTTATGAAAAGAGCTTTAATACTGGTTATCATTGCAATAATGGCAAGCGGAACGACACAGGGGCAAGGAGAGTACTGGGACGACCTGAGAGTGTGTGAGGTGGGGAAGGTGGCTCCGCACGCCGACGTGATGCCCATGGAGGGCCAGTGGAGGATGAGTCTGAACGGGAGATGGGCCTTCAAATACTACGAGAATGCCGAGGCGGTGGCGAGGGGGAAGGAAAACGGGGCACCGATAAACGGCAAGGACAACAGCCTGGAGGGCTGGGGCAGCATAGAGGTGCCAGGGAACCTTGAGTTGCAGGGGTACGGGGTGCCGGTATACGTCAACATGAAGAACGAGTTTGAGAGCAATCCGCCACACGCACCGCGGGCATACAACCCGACGGGGGTTTACGTCCGCGACGTGGAGATTCCAGAGGATTGGCAGACGAGGCGCACATTCCTGAAAATCGGCGCAGCCTCGTCGGCAGTGGAGCTGTATGTGAACGGCGAGTTTGTGGGCTACAGCGAGGACTCGAAGACGCCAGCGGAATGGGAGATCGGTGGACAGGTGAAGGCGGGGCGGAACCGCATCTGCATCATACTGCACCGCTGGAGCAACGGCAGCTACCTGGAATGCCAGGACATGTGGCGTATGAGCGGCATAACGAGAGACGTGACCCTGTACAGCCTGCCGATGAACTACATATCAAACTATCATGTAGACGCAAGACTTGACACCATAGAGTACAGCCAAGGCCTACTAGAGGTAAGAATGGAGACCAGATGCGAGGCGGGCAACATTGTGGAGCTCGCAATCCCCGACTTGAGCATTGAGAAGAGGGTGACCCTGAACGACGAGAATGCCGTCAACGGTGTGGAGTTCAGGCTAGACGCAGGATCGGTAAAGTCGTGGGATGCGGATGCGGTGACCCTATACAACATGCAACTAAGGCTGCTCGACAAGGAAGGCAAGATACTGCAGACCATAGAAAAAAAGATAGGGTTCAGAACGGTGGAGATGAAGAAGGGGCAGCTGTGTGTGAACGGCAAGCCGGTGACGATAAGAGGTGTGAACCGTCATGAGCATGACGCATACACGGGGCATGTGGTGAGCAGGGAGAGCATGGAGCATGACATCAAACTGATGAAAGCCAACAATATCAATGCAGTAAGGACGTGCCATTATCCAGATGACGAGTACTGGTATGACCTGTGCGACAGGTACGGTCTTTACGTGTGGGACGAGGCCAACAACGAGAGCCACGCGCAGGGATATGGGGAACAGAGCCTTGCAAAGAAGACTGAATGGACTGAGCCGATATGGTACCGCGTCAACAATATGGTGCAAAGAGACCGTAACCATCCGTCGGTGATTGTCTGGTCATTGGGAAACGAGTGTGGAAACGGTGTCTGCTTTGAGGAGGCCTACCGACGCACCAAAGCCACCGACCCGACACGTCCCGTTAGCTACGAGCGAGCCGAACTGGATTGGAACACCGATATTGTAGGGATAATGTATCCGAGCGTGGACTATCTGTCGTGGTACGGAAGAAAAATGGATTCGTTAGCAGCCGTAAACAAAATTGCAGACATAAGACCATATATTATGGCCGAATACTGCCACGGAATGGGCAACAGCCTGGGCGGACTGAGCGACTACTGGGACACTATACAGAAATACAAGTACCTGCAAGGTGGATTCATCTGGGACTGGCAGGACCAGGGAATAGCGATGACGGATGACAGTTTGCAGAACCCCGAAGAACCATACCCCTTCACATGGAGCGTCTCATGGGAAGCCATGGGAGGTGATTTAGGCGAGCTGCCGGGAATAGAAGACGACGGGGACTTCTGTGCCAATGGGATCTGCAACAGCTATGGCAAGCCATATCCATGCATGGAGGAGGTGAAGGCCGTGTATGGCGCCGCCGCAGGTTATAGACAGTGGAGAAAAGCCGTTCACTTGACGCAAAACCGCAAAGCATCTTCACCGAAATATGACCCCATAGAGACACCTAACGAGCAGATGCTCAAGCTTTCATTTGACCAAACAACGGTACTTATCAACAGAGAGACTGCAGCCATAGAGAGATATGTGTGGAGAGGTGACACCTTGCTCAAAGAGATGAGACTCAACCTGTGGAGGCCTCCCACCCAGAACGACCGGGCAGACCCCAACGGGGCCGCGGCATGGGAGGGGTTGGAGCGATTAAAGGTGAAAGACTGCAAGGTGCAGATGGCATTTGCGGAGAAATACAAAGAAGCGATACTGGATTATGTGCTGACAGACGGTGACGGTGGGGATATAGCTGTGAGGCAAATCGTTGAATGTTCGGAGAGTGGAGCCCTGAAGGTGAGTTGCAAGGTAGACCCTATGGGCAACTACCGAACGCTGGCACGAGTTGGGCTGCAGGCACGCCTGAACAAAGAATATGGACACACCCGCTGGTATGGGTCGAGAAACGAGGTGTATCCAGACCGCCGGTTTTCGGGCACGGTGGAGCGGAACGAGGTTGAAAGCTGGATGGAGCTGGACAGGCACCACGCGGTGCCACAGGAGGAAGGCAACCGCGAAGCCTACACCCTTGAATTAAAGCACAGGGGCAGGCATCTGCATATCCACGCCGGCGGAGAGAGGTTCAATTTCAGTGAACATATATATGATGACAGCATAATGGCCGCCAACAAAAGATGGAATTTTTACTATCCAATAGAGGAAGCCATTGAAGCAGGCATAGTATTTAACCTTGACAGTAGAGTTGCCGGATTGGGCACTGCCACCTGCGGTCCCGGAGTACGGAGGCCATACCAGCTCAGCGGCGACAGCGTCTACACGTTCAGTTTCAGCATCATGCCGTCATACGATTCGATGAACCTGCAGGTGGTAGAGGATTTATTTGGCGACAACAAGGAACTGAAGAAGCCGCTAAATATCTCAAAGACAGAGAACAAAGTGCGCAAGGTTAGCAGCAACATTGTGCCAAGCGAGAAATATTCCAAGGAGTTTCCGAGTGTTCTATGCGACGGGAAGCGCGGTGTTGCAGGCAGATGGAGCGAAGGATGGAGCGGATGGGAAGGCGTGGAGGTCCTGGAGATGGAGCTGACGACGACGAAGCGCGAGGCCAACAGTATTACTGTCAGTTTCGGTCATGCTCCAGACGAATGGGTGATGGCACCACAGAAAGTACAGGTATGGGTGGCAAAGCAGAATAAATGGGTCGACATGGAGCAGAGCAACGACATCAAAGACGAACAGCACGGGAGACAAAGAGTCGGCTTCAGCATTGCGGGCATGAAGGGGAAACTCAAAGGCAAGAAACAGAAAATCCGCATAATACACCCTTCTACCCTACCCGACTGGCATGAATACAAGGGAGAGAAGGCATGGCTGATGATTGACGAAGTCAGAATAGACTGAAGCAGTCACGAGACTAAGGCGATAAGGTCGCCAACAGGGTGCAGACCAGAGAGAATCCGAAGAATCCGAGGCTTTCAAACATCCGATCTGCGGCCGAAATAGTACTGCCCTTTACCCTGTGTGGCATTGCCGAAATGGATGGCATTCTTGGGGCAGTGGTGGTAGCACGACATGCAGTTGATGCAGTTGCCGTGCCAATGAGGGCGACCGTCAATCATGGTGATGTTGTGCAAAGGACAGCCTTTTTCACAGATGCCGCAGGAGACACATTGGCTGTTGACACGGAACTTCTTGTCGGTAATCAACAACTTATAGAACAGAGCATTGGTGATATGAGTATTAAACCATGGCAGCTTTCCCTTAACGACCTCGAAGCGGACTTCGCGACGCATGATACGCTCAGCCACCAAGGGGAGAGCCTGCCGCACCGCCGCAATCTTACGGCGTTCACTCTCAGGGGTATCGAGTTTGAACGACTTGAGGTTGACATAAGTCTCCGGCATAATGAAAGAATGGGCGAAACGCAGTGTCCAACCCAGAGAGGCTGTGAATTTGGCAAAACTCTCGACGGTGTTGCCCACGCTGTCGCCACAGGTGCAAACCAGATAGAGGTAAGAGGGTCGGCGATTGGTTTTTAAGCGTTTAAGATAGTCGTTCACAACACGTGGCACATCCCACGAATATACCGGGCATACAATTCCGAGGGCTTCATCGGCATCGAGCTGCCACGACGGATTGTCATCAGCAATATCCAAGAGACGAAGCCTGTCGCCAGTGAGCCTTGCCAACTCGTTGGCAACGAATGCACTGTTGCCGCAACCGGAGAAATACAGTATCATTTTTTCAGTTCTTTATTTTTGTAATCCAGTGGAACATACAACGGCGAGGCGAGAGCATAATCTCAGACTCCAACTCATAGGCCGAACGTTCGAACGGTATCGACCTATAGGCACGCATTTGGTTGCGGAACCTGAGGAGTCCATAAAGCCAGAAAAGCAGATACAGCAGGTAGAAAGGCAGTACCAAGAGCACCAGTTGCTGCCAGAGGTGTACCCTCTCGTGGCGCAGCTCAGAGTCGCTCAACGGCTCGCCGTTAAAAAAGACAAAAGGGAATAATGTAATTGCATGGTATTCCCTCGGAGGGAAACGGCGTGTGTGTATCAAGAGAGGAGGCATTGAGACCATTCTCTATTACTTGTAGTTGCCATTGGTAAGGACACCGTTGCTGACGGTGAATTCCATGATTTGCCAGCAGTCGACGGGGTTGCCTTTGCGGTCGGTGGCGGGGTTCCAATTGTGGGGCATAGTCTTGACCAATTGGAGGACAATGTTGGCAAACTCGTGGAGTTCGCCTTTGCCTTTGCTGATGACCTGCCACTGGCCCACCTCGCCTTTGCAGTTGACCAAGAATGCCAGTCGGACGCGGAAGAGGCGGTTCTTGGCGCGCTCGTCGGTGAGCGAATGGTTGACGAACCAGTTGCGGAAAGCAGACTTATCGCCCTGATAGGCAGGGTTTTTCTTTGGATGCTTAAAGTCGCCGACCGCCTCGGCCAACTGCTTGTCGTCGACAGAATAGATGAGCGACTGATTGCAAGGAGAGAAATCTGTTGCTTCTGCTGCACGCGTATCGTCTTCAAAACTGGATGGCGAGAAATTGGAAGAGGTGACAACGCCGTTAACGATACGGAGCTTTTGTGTTTTCGACACCGTATACTCCGGAACGCCCATTCCTGTCGTCTCCCAAACGCCATAATGAACGACATAGTCGCCTGTAATCCAGTCGGCGAACACACCACCGCCATTGACAAGATTCGTACCATTGGATTTCCCAGACAAAAATCTGTCCAAATCGACGACATCAGTGGTGAAGGTGAAGACATCCTTGCCACGGTGCGAGACCACCCTTTTCAGGAATAGGGAGTCGCCTCGGAGCAGCCATTCGCCGAAGGGGGCAGCATCGGACAAACGGCCGTCGGTACAATTGGCATAATATGAAAAAACATCATTATTATAGTATGTCATTGCGAGGGTCAGACTGTTAGGTCGATGTTCAAGAAGGCCCTCGTGACCATCATAAATCACCGCCTCACGATCCATCGAGCAACGAGCAAAAAAGTCGACATAAGACTCGTTGCGTTCAAGCATACTGCGCTGGGTTTGGTAGCGGGGATCGGAAGGGTTCTTCGCAAGCCTGGACTGTTCCGAGGAAGAGACAAAAAGGTTCTCGGCAATGCGACCGTTGCGGATGAAGAGGTAACGGTTGCCGTCGGCCTCGTCCGACTTGGATTCCTTTTTATCTTTCGGAACCAGAGTGAGTTTGACAAAGCCTGTGAACCAATCCGCCAACACCATATCGGTGGAGAAGGTGCCGCCAGAATCTCTGGATGAGATTTCGAAAAAATCGGGGGAAACAACAGTATCTATTCCCGACTCGGTCCAAAGGTTGCCGAAACGTGTGCGGTAGCGCTTCGCCTCAATAAGACGAAGATAGAGAGCCTCGTTCATTATTTCGAAGGTGGCGACATGGCCTCTGTTGTTGTTAGAACTCCAGAAATTGAATGGAGAGGACAAAGCGTTGACTTGATAATAAACCATAAGCACCGAGGGTGCATACGGCTCAACAGTCATCGCATAACGGCGACCATTCCATATCAAAGTATCCGCATCCTGAATCTTTTGGGCGAAGGATTCGGGTGCCCCAAAAAAGCCGCAAAGGGCTATAAAGAAACTAATGAATAACCTTTTCATACAACCAATAACGAATATGAAATGTAATTATTTCCTTGTTGTGACAAAAAAGAATACCACAATCACGACAAAACAAAAGAGTCCTCCCCTCAGGACAAGACAAAAGAGCGCCTCCATCACGACAAGACAAAAAAAGAGCACCCCGTTCTGGGATGCTCTCTATAAAAGATTGGCGGCGACCTACTTTTCCACAAACAAGTGCAGTATCATCGGCGATGTGAGGCTTAACTTCTCTGTTCGGAATGGGAAGAGGTGA
>CACZUZ010000012.1 GCA_902784465.1 uncultured Bacteroidota bacterium | reverse complement strand
GTAGCGGTCGTCGGGTCCGTACTTGTAGCTGTGCTGAATCCTGGCAAGGACGTTGGCTATCGCCTTGTGCTGGTGGAGTATGCCCTTGGGGTTGCCGGTCGACCCGGAGGTGTATATCAGCAGCGCGTTGTCGTCAGCGTCGGGTAGCTCTCCGTCCCAGTCGGCATCGGACGGCGACAGGGAGTGGAGGATGGAGTCTATAACATCCCTGTCGATATTGAGAACCGCCTCAGAGTGCTGGCGGATATAAGCCTTGCGTTCTTCGGGGAAGGCAGGTCCCACGGGTACAACCACGCAGCGGGCCATCCAGACACCCATCTCGGCTATCAGGAAGTCGGCTCCCGCAGCTAACTCAATGGTGATGAAACTCTGTGGGGCTATGTTTCTCTCTTTGATGTAGGCGACTACCTGAAGTGCCTGACGTTTTAGTTCATCGAAAGAGGTCCGGTGTTGGGTTTTACCATCTGGGTAATCTACAACAGCAGTTCTCGAACCATACAGTTTTACTGTTTCCAAGAATGTGCTTGTCATGAATGCTTTCATATCCAACTCAATAGTTAAACGTTTTTTTTTGACAGGAAAGAAGTGCTAGAGTCGTTGTAAGATGCTAAGTATGAGAGAACTTCCTGTAGTGAGAATTAGATTTGAAGACCCTAATAGACTCTGCAAATTTACGCTTTTTCATGAAAATACAAAACACACGAAACCGTTATACACGCTTGGTGATGGCCCCGGCTTCGTAGAGGTTGAAACTGAGATAGACATTGTCGTTGGCCACGGGTCCCATCACGATTACGGCATCGTGATGGGACCCCTGCACGGAGCGGTTGGCGTGGAGGGTGGTGTACTTGCCCTCGGCATCCATGCCGAGCACCATGGCGCGACGGCCCTGGAGGTCGGTCATGAATGGAGTGAGCAAGGCCTCGCGGAAAGCGGTACGGCCTGCAATCTTGAAGGCGGTCTCGTTCGAGTCGACGGGGTGCATCTTACCGTCGTAGATGTTGCTCACTTTAATGTCCTATTTTAAAGGTGTTCGCAGGCATACCAGACGACGATGTCGCGGGCGTAGGAACCTGTCAGAGGACCCTGCTCCATCTTCTCCATGATACCCTTGAGGATGGCGGGCATGAAGCGTGCATCGATGCTGCCACCGACGATACAGTTGTTGAATACCAGCTTGCCGCCCCACTCCAGAGGATATTCCTGGGTGTCGCGGATTGGGTACTTGGTCTGGTTGGGCATGCCGTCGAAGTAAGGCTCGATGAGCATGTGGACCTCGCCGAACTGGCCGGAACCACCCGACTGCTTCTTGTGGCGATACATGGCCTCGGCAGGCTTGGTGATGGTCTCGCGGTAAGGAATGTTGGGGGCTGTGAAGTTGACACCCAGCTTGTACTGGTTCTCGAAGTACCACTTGATGGTGTTGAGGTGCAGCTCGCCCTGGCAGCCGAGGATGACTTGGCGAAGCTCGCGGCTGTTCTCGAGGGTGAGGCTCTTGTCGTAGGTGCAGAGGTCCTTGAGGGCGGCACCGACCTTCTCGTCATCGTTGCTGTTGGCAGCCTTGACGGCGACGGTGTAGATGGGGGTGGGGAAGGCAATCTCCTCTACAGCATCGTCGGTGTTCTTCGGGGTGGTGAGGGTATGGTTGATCTTGACGTCTTTCAGCTTGATGGTGCAGATGATGTCGCCGGCGCAGGCCTTCTCGACACGCTGGCGGTTGTTGCCGTTGCAGACGAGTACCTGGCTGACGCGCTCCTTGCTCTGGTTGCAGGCGTTGACGACATCCTGGCTCTCTGCCAGCTCTCCGTCGTAGAGGCGGAGGTAGGTGATCTCACCGAGGTTCTTGTCCTTGGCGCTCTTGAAAGCGAAGGCCACGGTGGGGTTGGCGACGTCGCATTTCAGCTCTTTGCCGCCTTTGGTCTTCTTGGCATCGGCCACCTCGTTGGGGGCGGGGACGTTCTGGCAGACAAATTCGAGCAGGCGGGCGACACCCATGTTCTCCTTTGCGCTGGTGCAGAGGATGGGGAAGAGGTCGCGCTTGTCGATGGCAAGCTTGAGGGCCTTGGTGAGTTCTTCGGGGGTGAGGTCACCGTTCTCGAAGAATTTCTCCATCAGCTCGTCGTCGGCAGCGGCGGCTTCCTCGACGAGGGCTTCGCGCATCTCGGCAGCCTTGTCGGCGAAGGAGGCGGGGATTTCAGCCTCTTCGGCCTTGCCGTCCTTGAAGGTGTACATCTTGTTAGAGACGATGTCGATAATCTGGTTGAAACCGAGACCGGCGTTGGTGGGGAACTGCAGGACGGTGCACTTGCCACCGAAGAAGTCCTTCAGCTGGTTGACGCTGTCGTCGAAGTTGGCCTTTTCGGCGTCGAGGTGGTTGACGACGAAAAGCATAGGGGTGTCGAGCTGGTTGGCGTAGCGGTTGGCTATCTCGGTGCCGACCTCGACGCCGCTCTGGGCGTTGACGACGACGACGGCAGCCTCGACTACGTTGAGCGCTGCATCGAGTTCACCCTGATAGTCGGCAAAGCCAGGAACATCAAGGATGTTGATTTTTTTGCCTGCAAACTCGGTGTACATGAGGGTGCTCTCCACGGAATAGCCGCGGTCGTGCTCGATGTCGCGATAGTCGCTGATGGTGTTCTTGCTGTCCACGCTGCCACGGCGGTTGATAAGGCCGCCGCAAAAAGCCATAGCTTCAGCCATGGTAGTCTTGCCGCTCTTGGCACCACCCACGAGGGCGATGTTGCGGATGTCAGAGGTCTGGTAAATCTTCATTGTTTTTTTTCTATTATTTTATATTTTATTTATTGCATATAAGATTATAAACCAAATCGTTCGGCATGGTTTTTCGCTGCCGGACGACGTGGTTGCGGACTGCAAAGATACAAAAAAAGTTGGAAGTTTAAAATCTTAATCGCAAAGTTGAGTATATTTTTCTCATTTTACATCCTTGGGTGACGCAGAATTGCCCCCTGATAGAGACTCCGTTCTCCGTTCTCCGTTCTCCGTTCTCCGTTCCCCGTTTTCCGTTCTCCGTTTCCCGTTCTCCTTTTTCCGTTCTCAGTTCTCCGTTTTCCGTTCCCCGTTCTCCGTTTTCCGTTCTCCGTTCTCCCTTATCAGGTCGATAGAGTAGTGGAGGCCTACATTCTGACGGCGTGCCATGGCCTGTTTGATAATAAGGTAGGCGCAGGCTATAAGGTTACGCAGTTCGCTGAGCGGCTCGGTGAGGACGCTGCGGTTGTACAGCTCCTCGGTCTCGCGGAAGATGAGGTTCAGCCGGTCGAAGGCGCGACGCAGACGCAGGTCGCTGCGGACGATGCCAACGTAGTTGGTCATAATCTCCTGAAGCTCCTTCTTGGTCTGGGTGATAAGCACCATCTCTTCGTTCAGCACCATGCCCTCGGCATTCCAGTCGGGCACCTCGTTTTTGAACTGCAGCGTCTCATCCTTAACCTGTTCGATTGCCGACAGGGCGGCATTGTGGGCATAGACTACGGCCTCGAGCAATGAGTTGCTTGCCAGTCGGTTGCCGCCATGCAGCCCGGTGCATGAACATTCGCCGGCGGCGTAGAGGTGGTGTATCGACGATTCTCCGTTGCGGTCAACCTTGATGCCGCCACACTGGTAGTGGGCAGCGGGACGGATGGGTATCATGTCGCGTGTGATGTCGATGCCTATACTCAGGCACTTGGCATAGATGGTTGGAAAACCTTCGATGAGGTGTTTCTTCCCTATGCCGCGGGCATCTAGGTAGAGGTAGTCTTTGCCGCTGAGTTTCATCTCGTTGTCGATGGCCCGCGCCACGATGTCGCGCGGAGCCAACGAGAGCCGTTTGTCGTATTTCTGCATGAACTCGTTGCCGTCGCGGTCTTTGAGTATGGCGCCGGCTCCACGCATGGCCTCGGTGATCAGAAATGCCGGCTTCTCGGCGGGGTTGTAGAGGCTTGTTGGGTGGAACTGCATGAACTCCAGGTCTTTCAATACGCCGCGTGCGCGGTGCACCATTGCCACTCCGTCGCCTGTCGAGATGATGGGCGTTGTGGTGGTGCTGTACACGTTGCCCATGCCGCCGGTGGCCAGCAGGGTGACCTTGGCAAGGTAGGTGTCGATGCGGTTGGTCTCGGTGTCGAGGGCATAGACTCCGTAGCATTCTATGTCGGGGGTGTGCTTCGTCACGCGCTGCCCCAGGTGGTGCTGTGTGATGATGTCGATGGCGAACTGGTGCTCCTTGAGCTCTATGTTGGGGTGGTTGCGAATGGCCTCCAGCAATCCGCGCTCTATCTCCTCGCCGGTGTTGTCCTTGTGGTGAAGGATGCGGAACTCGCTGTGTCCTCCTTCGCGGTGCAGGTCGAAGCGGCCTCCGCCCTTGTCCATGTCGAAGTTAACGCCGTACTGCACCAGCTCGCGTATGCGCTCCGGGGCTTCGCGGATGGTCATCTCCACCACCTCGCGGTCGCAGATGCCGTCGCCGGCAATGAGCGTGTCGGCTATGTGTTTGTCGAAACTGTCGGTGTCGTACATGACGGCGGCGATGCCGCCCTGGGCATATCTCGTCGACCCTTCGGAGGCTGAACTCTTCGAGAGGATGCACACCTTGCCGTATTGCGCCACCTTGAGGGCGAAGCTAAGTCCGGCGATGCCGGAACCTACAACGAGGAAATCTACTTCGTAACGCATGTAATAGTTTTTTTTAGTTTTGCGTACTACAACGCAATTTTTTTTTCAAAATTGTGTCGTCCCATACATAACTATTAAGCAATGACAGAAAGTTTAGGGTCTCTTCAGGTAGTTTATCTCGTCTGGCGTGATTAGCCCGTAATGGATGGCTTTGGCTATGCGGGCCCCGCTTTTGTTGACGATGCCGAATTTTCGGCTCAGCTCCTTCTGCTTCTCCTGGATGGCTTTCTCTGTCTCGCTCCAGCGGGTGAGCCGCTGTGCAATCTCCTGAGCGGTGCATCCTTCCGCTTCGTGGAGCAGTATCTCGCGTTCCTCGTCGCTTATGCTTTCGTCGAGGGCTTCGTGCCGCTCGCGCTCAAAATAGAGCTCAGCGGCCTCCATCAATGTCAGCATGACGGGATAGTTGAAATAATATTTCTCTCCGCGCTCTATGCACGAGATAGCCCGCACGATATTCTCGATTGAGAATCCACCCACGGCGTTTTTGCTGACAAAAGCGTTAGCTCCCTTTGCAAGGGCTTCGAAGACCACGCTGCCGATATCCTTGATGCGCGCCAGCCGGTCTGTCTCATTCTGCAACGGATTGTCGAAGCGTCCAGAGAGTATGATGATCTTGATGTCGCTGCCATCCATTTTTTTGAACTGGCGTCGGACGCGGTCGGTGATGACGATGCCGCCCGTGGGCTCGCCTTGGAACTCCATGTCGACCAGCAGGTAGTCGGGACGGTTGGCAGGAGAGCTGTTGAGGGCGGCGAAGAGCTGCGGCCCGTCGGCGAAGGTGTCGAGCACCTCCAGTTCCCGCTGCTCCACGCGGCCGTCGTCATCCACACGGCAGTCGACCATGGCGTGGCTGCCATTGATTTCATACTTTATGGCTTTGCGGATGATGGGTTCGTCATCCACAATCATTATTGTTATTTTGTCAGACATTTTTGGTGGAAGGTTAGGATTGAGAGTTGGTGGTTGACAATTGGATGAGGAAGTGGAAGATGCTGCCGTTGCCAGGCTCGCTCTCGGCCCAGATGCGGCACCCTCTCAGGGTGTTGTCGTCGTGGAGCTTGATGATGTAGCGGCAGAGCATGAGTCCAAATCCCGACCCATATCCCACTTCGGGTGTGTTTTTGATTTTTTTGTCAGACCGGAAGAGCGTATCCAGCTGTTCAGGTGTCATGCCGCTGCCGGTGTCCGACACGGTGACATGGGCAAAACGCTGGTCGTCGCTATATATTTCGGCTTGGACGGTTACTGAGCCCTGTTGGGTGTGTTGCATGGCGTTGTTGACCAGGTTACGCAGCGTTATCTCTATCAGTTGCCTGTCGCCGACGGCGCAGATGTCGGTGGCGACGAACGTCAGCTTCACCGACGGGGCATGGAATTCCATGACGCTGTGGCTCACCTCGTCGAAGACCTCTTGCAGAGGGACTTTCGACTTGCGGAACTGCAGTCCAGAGGGGATGGAGAGCTTGGTCCAGTTCTTGATGTTCTCGAAGGTACGGATTAGCTGTCCGGTCACCTCGCTACGCAGCTCGTTGGGCAGCTTGTCGTTCTGTAGATAAGAGACGAATGGGGTGATGTCGTGGCGTAGCACGCTGAGGCAGGTCTCGACATTGGCTATCCGCTCCACGTCACGCTGGTTGGCCTCTTGCAACTGCTTGGTCTCCCGTTGCAGTGCCAGGGTTCGCCGACGCAGCAGAAGGAGGGTGACCAGCAGGGTCAAAGCCATTACCGCCATGACGATGGCCAGCGCAAGGCGGACCATGCTGCTGCGGTGCGTGCGGTTGAGTTCCTGCTGCAGGATGAAGTCGGCTCTTTCGTTCTGCTTTATCAGGTTGTTGAGATGTATCAGTTCGGTTGTCCAGTTACGCACATCATCCTGGCTCCTGGCGCATCCCGATAGCAGGAGGCTCTCGTAGAGCAGGGCCTCGAGTTTGGGTGCCAGATGAGGCGCGGGGATTGTGTTGAGTCCCTCCATGAAATAGTCGCGAGCCGTGGCGGTGTCGTTGATTGAGAGGCTGCAACGTCCCGCGGCGACGACGGCACCCAGGCGCTGGTAGGGGTTGTCGTGGAGGAAAAAGAGGGCGGCGGCTTCGCGATGGAAGGCGTAGGACAGTTGCGAGTTGAGTGCTGCGAGTTGAGAGTCATGGTTGGTCTTTTCGAGGATTTCGAAACCAAAGGCCTCGGTGACATAGTCGCAGATGTCTATCAGCAGGGAGGCATTTTTTCGCCAGCTGTCATCCATGATATTGCGGTTCCACAATATGAAACCGAGCAACTGGTAGGTGTTGGCTAGGTGGTAGGTGCTGAATCGCGACGGGTTGCCCAGCAGGCGAAGGTTCTCGTCGCAGTAGCTGAGGGCTTTGGCCAGATATTCGCTCTGGTGGACGGTGTCGTTGCAGAGCGCATAGTAGCCGTAAGCTATGGCATAGTTGAAGGAGAGGTCCTCGGCATAGTCGCAATGCAGCATGTCGCGTTGTTCCTCCATAGCCACCATCAGCTCGGCTTGCTCATACTGCGACTTGTTGCGGTAGTGGTAGTTGAGGGTGTTGGTGCCGATAAAGAACTCGCTTTTGGCGAGGTTTACCAATATATTGTCGGACTTGTCGTTGAGTAGTCCCGAGTGTTCGATGTCGTAGAGGATCTGGTAGCATCCTGCAATGTCGCACTGTCTTTGCAGCAGACGGGCTTTTAGCAACTTGGCCAGCACCTGCTCCATTTCGCGGTTGGCTGCCGGCCCCTGATAGTTGAGGATGGAATCGACATAGATGCTCACCGAGTCGTGGATGGAACGGTTGAAGAATGAGGTGGCAAGAATGTTCCATGCCCGCAGCTTGCCGTCGTCGTAACGGGGCAGGCTGTCATCGATGAACGCCAACGATTGCCGGGCCACGGCGGCACTCTTCGTCGCATCGTTGTAGCGGGCGGTGAAAGCCTCCTTGTTAAGGGCGTCGGCACGCGAACGTAGCAGGGCATCCACTTCGTCGCGATGTGGCTGGCATCCCATTAGCATGAGGAATATTGTTGACAGTAGAATGGTTGTACCTTTCATCTCAGCATGTTTTTTTACCCCTTTATTGTTCCTGGTTTTTGGGAATACTGATCAACGATTAACCGAAATAATCTTTCAATTCTTCGAAGCGGAAGAAGCGATGTCCACAGTTGTCTTTCCATACCACATTGTTGTGGACAGGAAAGAGGTCGAGCAGGGGACGATGGTCGCCAAGAAGCTCGTCGTCGGTACTGAGGGCGAAGTTGAGAGGGGTGTCGTTGGGCCATTGTCCAGACTGGTTCAGCCTCACTTGGTTGTGGAAGACTCGCTTGTCGAAATCGCGGTAGGTGTCGAGCAGGCTCATGTTCATTGTCTCGTCATTGCTTGTCTTCGCCGGACTCTTGCCTATGATGGCACGTTGAATAGTCGCTTCAACATCGTGGACGGGGTTGATGGTCCACACGATGCCATGAAAGAAGGCGGTGGCACAGAGAGCCTGGTAGCCGCCAAAACTGCTGCCGACAATCATGGCGACACCTTCTGAGTCCACTGCTTTTCTAATCTCATCTTGAATCTGCCAAGGGGAGCTGTGGTCGTAGTCGAAGGTGGGGGATATGACGTTGTGGTCGGGAAGCATCTTTCGCAGAAGCTGTCCTTTGGTGGCGTTGCCGTTAGAGCCGTAGCCATGTATGTAGAGGATGGTCATGGTGAATGGTGAATGGTGAGAGTGGATAGTAAAAAAGAGCCGTACATGTTCTGCACGACTCTATTTGGTGTTGTCGGGAAATACCCGACACTTGTTTCGGTCTTGTCGATTATTCGGCGACGGCCTCAGTTTCTGCACCTTCCTCAGCGAGACCCTCAACAGCGGTGCTGTCGCAAGTCATCTCCTCAGGAGCGGGTTCCTCGATAGTCTCCTCGATAGCGGGAGTAGTATCGGCGTTGGCGTTTTTGTTACCATTGCAAGCCACGAAAGAGAACATGGCAACAACTGCAAGTGCGAAAAATACTTTTTTCATTTTTTTGGATTTTTAAAAAATTGATTTTTTAATGTTGTTTTGTGGTGCAAAAGTACTACACTTTTTCAATGATAGATGTTTTTGCAATCATAAAAAATCTTAATACATTATTTGTATGTTGATAATCAATATTATATATTTGCCTCTTTATGTTAAAAAAGCCCGAAAATCAATTGGATTTTCAGGCTTTTGAAGGTTCTTTTTTTAACATTTTGACCTTGAAAATCTCAAAAAATCAAGGGGTGGGAACAATGCCACCAAAGCCCATGAATGCCATGGCCAATATGCCTGCGGTAACCAGGGCGATGGGGACACCTTTCATGCCCTTGGGTACACCGGTGAGCTCCATCTGCTCGCGTATGCCGGCGAAAATCACCAGTGCCAGCGTGAAACCTACAGCAATGCTGCCGGCGTAGATGATGCTCTGGAGAAGGTTCATGTCTTTCTGGATGACCAGAATGGCGACACCAAGTACGGCACAGTTGGTTGTGATAAGAGGCAGGAAGACACCCAGGGTCTGGTAGAGTGCGGGAGCAATCTTTTTGAGCACAATCTCAACCATCTGCACCAAGGCTGCGATGACCAGAATATAGGCTATCGTTTGCAGGTATACGAGGTTGAATGGTATGAGTAGGTACTTATATATAAGATAAGTGACCAGTGTGGCAAGCAGCATGACAAAGAGTACTGCGCCACCCATACCGAGAGAACTCTTTACATCTTTCGAAACGCCGAGGAAAGGGCAGATGCCCAGGAACTGGGCCAGAACCACGTTGTTGACAAAGATGGCACCGATGATAAGTGCAAAGGGGCTTAATGCATCCATGGTTTTAGTTTATTGTTGAAAGTTGGTAGTTTAAAGTTAGAAGTTGCATAAGTAAGGTGGAATTATGCATATCGCTGACAGTCAATCTAGTGTAGATAAGGTAATGTTTTTTGTTGGCTACAATACGACATGCAAAAGTACACCTTTTTTTGTATTGGGCAAATATTTTTTTGTTTTTTATTTGGCTTCAGGCTCCATCCATCCGATGACGTCACCTTTTTTGACCATGGCTCCCTGCGGTATGCAGGTGTCGACAAGACGGCCTGAGATTTCGAGGTTGACGGGCATCATGGCGTAGCTGGCCTGGATGGTGCAGAAGAGGTCGCCGGCTTTGTAGGAGCGTCCTGGGGTGGGAGGTACGCTCTTGTCGTTGAAGTCGATCTCCCACAGCAGCTGTCCGGTAGCGGTGGCGACGACGGGGGTGGCATTGCGGTAGCGTTCCTTCATGTAGTTGGGCATGGTGCCAGGCTCGGGAGCGGGCGCGCCGGCCACGTTCATCTTCTCGGCGCGGAGCTTTTCAATCTCCTTGTAGAAGCGATCCTTGGCAACACCGCTCTTGTAGTCGCGGTATTGGCGGTCGTGCATGGCCAGTTCGAAGAGCTCCTCGTCGTCTTCGCCGCGGTCCCAGCCGTTCTCTTCCATCTCTTTGATGTATTCCGGCAGTGCGTCGGGGTAGGCATCCTGTGGCACACCATCGTAGAACTCAAGGCCTTGCTCTTTGGCGAGGGCTATGATTTCCGGTGCCAAAGGTCCGGGCAGCTTGCCGGCGCGTCCGAGAATCATGCTCCAGCTGTCCTTGTCAATCTGGCTGAAACGGGGTTTGCCCTGAGCCATCGACAGAAGGTTCATGACGGCTATGTTCTTGGTGTACTGGCTGAAAGGCGTAACCAGCGGGGGATAACCCAGCATGGGCCATATATGCTCGACCTCCTGGAAGAGCTGGACGGTCAGTTCTTCGAAACCAACCTCGGGTTTGCCGCTTTTTTTGAGAGCCATGTTGATGGCACCGTGAACGCCACGCAGGTCGCTCATCATAGAGCCCATCATGCCGCCGGGGAGTCCGCAGCCCACGAGCAGCGAGGTGCTGACACGGTTGCCGGGGTTGATGTAGAGGCCGAGGAAGTCGTCGATGAACTCCTGGGTCAGCTTGCGGGCTTCCATGTAGGCGTCCATGTTGATGTCTTTAACCTTGAATCCGGCATCCTTGAGCATGGCCTGGACACTGATGACGTCGGGGTGTACCATACCCCACGAGAGGGGCTCCATGGCGCAGTCGATAACGTCGGCACCGGCTTGAGCCACCATGAGGGTGGAGGCCATCGAGAGCCCAGGACCTGTATGTCCATGGTATTGGACGATGATATGCGGGTACTTGGTCTTGATTTCCTTTACCAGTTTGCCGAGTGTGGCGGGACGTCCGACACCAGCCATGTCTTTCAGGGCAATCTCGTCGGCTCCGAATTCCACCAGCTTGTCAACCAGCTGCATGTAGTACTCGACGGTGTGGACTGGCGAGTGGGTGATGCTGAGGGCGGCCTGGGAAATCATGCCGGCCTCTTTGGCATATTTTACGCTGAGCTCGAGGTTGCGGGGGTCGTTAAGGCCGCAGAAAGAACGCATGATGTCGACACCCTGGGCCTTCTTGACTTTAGCCATGAGCTGGCGGACATCCTTGGGTACGCCATACATGCGGAGACCGTTGAGGGCACGCTCGAGCATGTGGGTCTGGATGCCGGCTTTGTTGAATTCCTTGGTCCATGCGCGGACAGCCTTGTTGGGGTTCTCGCCATACATGAGGTTGACCTGCTCGAAGGCACCGCCGTTGGTCTCTATACGGTCGAAGCAACCCATAGCCACGATGACGGGAGCGATTTTGGTGAGCTGGTCTACGCGCGGCTGATATTTGCCAGACGATTGCCACATATCGCGGTAGACAAGGCTGAATTTTACTTCTTTGGACATGTAAAAAAAATGGTTTAAATCGTTGGAATAAAAATATATAAGTGTGTAAACTGTTTGTGCGAAAAAATGCAAATATAGTATATTTTTTAATTATGTGTCACTATATAATGTAAAAAATTATTTTTCTGAAAAAACGCTGTTGCATTGCAATAAGCGAAGTGGTTTGGCGTTAAAAAAAATATGCGTACAATTGGAAGATACACTGCCGTTTTTGTGGGACTTATAGTCCTTTATCTGCTTTTTGGCTTGGTCTCTGGACTGGCGTCGGACAGTGCTGTGGAGCGTCACGTGAAACGAACTATCGACAAGACCGACCTCGAGGCTGACTCATGGTCTTCCTTCGTTCACAAGCCCAACTATTATGTGGACAACTTCACCGACGCCCTCATCGTCAATCAGGTGCTATGCCAGACGGATGACTACGACCACTTGATACAGCCCTATCCCAACACTCGGTGGAACAAGATTATGCTGGTGCCGCGTCTTCATGCCGGCGACGAGCAGTGTGGCAACCTGCACAGGATGGTGGATGGCGACACAGGGATGAAAGCCATCTATTATGCACGCTATTGGCATGGCAGCACTTTCCTTATGCGCATCTTGTTGGCATTCAAGGATTATGTGGTATTGCGGACATTCTTCTATCTTTTGTCGTCCCTGCTCATGCTGTGGGTCGTCCTGGCTTTGGCAAAAAGGATAGGAGTGTGGGTCGCCGTGGTCTATGGCATCTCGCTGACCTTGGTGGATGTGTTCATGATGCAGTTCTCAATCCAGTTTTTGCCGGTATTGATACTCTCACTGGCGGGGACGTTATGGGTGATTAAACGAGAGGAGGGAAGTCTCGGAATACCTTTCTTCGTGCTGGGTTCTCTTACAACCTATTTTGACCTGCTCACGGCTCCCCTTATGACATGGGGCATCCCTCTCCTGGTTGCCATCGTCGCCGGCAAGATGAACGACTGGAAGAGTCGGCTCTCCTCCGCCACATGGTTTGTCGGCTATGGGGCTACATGGGTCTCCAAGTGGGTGATAGCCACTCTGACGACTCCCCTGAATGTCTTCTCTGATGCTTCGCGGCAGGCCTCGTACCGTTCCACAGTTGAGGACTACTCCCGATGGGATGCTGCTGTTCGCAACATCGACCTGGTGCCGTGGCTTTATGTCGTCATCGCCATCATCGTGTTGGCGGTTCTCGCCTACCGGCACTTTAACGCCAAAGGGTGGCGCAACGCCTTGTTCTGCCTTGCTGTCGCCTTGGCTCCTCTGGCATGGTACATGACCATCGCCAACCATTCGTACCAACATTTCTGGTTCACCTATAGAAGCCTGGCAATGACGGCCATGGGTCTGATGCTGGCCGTGGGTACTCTGGTGGACTGGCAGAAAGTGGGATTGCTGCGAAGGCCGAACGGATAAAACATTCTAATCACCAATCACATTTGTCCATTCAAAATTCACCATTCAAGTTTTTCCAGCTTGACGGTTCCGAGGTCGGCGGTGAGGCTGTATTTGTTGAATTGGTTGGTGTCGATTTTGATGAAATCGATAAGAGTTCCGTCGGGACAATGCCAGAAATTTGGTTGGAAGCCGATTTGCTGGTATTCGAGGGTGCGGTTGGGGAGATTGTTGGGGTCGATATTGCCGATATTCTTGTATTTGAGGTTTTTACGATTGAACTTGGTGCGGCTCATGCCGGGGGCTGAGATTTCGAAGTGGGTGTTGTAGTCGTTGCTGTAGAGGGTGAAGTGTCCGTTGCTGTCGCTGTAGGTGTTCATGCCTACCGACCAGTCCTCGTTCCAACCGCGGATGACGGCACCTTCAATGGGGAGGCCACTCTCTTTGTCAATGACTTTGCCGGTTAGGCGAATGTTGTTGTAGCCTAGCATGTTGTAGTAATTGCCAGGAATAGAGGGGTTTTCCTCAGGTCCGAGGCACATCCAATATCCGAAGAATCTAACGTCGGGGTGCTTGGGTTGTCCAGATGCGGTGCTTAGTCCGGTATACTGAGCCTCGAAGTTTACGCCGTTGGGGCAGTCCTGAAATTCCCACCATCCGTATCCAATCGCACCGTATGATACTGCCCAGTAAAAAGTCTCACTCATGAAATCTATCTGCCAGTCGTAGGGCACCGAGTCGTTGTCGGCGGGGAGGCCTGTTTCGCCGACCATCCAGGGCTTGTTGCAGTAGTGGCTGTACCACCACATCTCGCTAAAGACGCGGAGGGGATGGTAGGTGTGCATCTCGATGAAGTCGACGGGGAGGATGGCGGGGTCCCATTCGAAGACCTCGATAGGTTCGGCGGTGGCAATGGTGAAGAGCTGGTGAGGGGCATATTGCCGCACCCAATGACGCCACAGGGATGCAAGTCGCACGGCATCCATCTTGTCCCGCTCCTCGACAGGGTCGAAATAAAGAGGCTCGTTCATGAAGTCGTATGCCCACAATGCCGGCAGGTCTGCAAGGGTTTGCAGCAGCCCCTGTGTGTAGCTCTGCCAGTAGGGGTCGAAGGGGGGCTTGATGAGAAGCATGACACGCAGGCCGGCACTGTCGGCTTGCTGAATGACGCGACGGGTGGCACGGAACATGGCGGCAGAGTCCATGTCGCTGTCCAGCACGTCGAGGCATAGACGTATGGAGTTGAAACCCCATGAGGCTATGGTATCGAAGTGTTCGCGGATGTCGTTGCCATGGTAGTAGCCGGCGGGGACTACTTGAATGTCTTCGCCCACATGGCGTACCTCGGCCTTGTAGTTGAGCATGAGGGGGAACCACGTTTGGCCGTCGATGGCGAAATGATTGCCGTCGATGGTTACGTAGCCCTCGGCGGCAACGGGCAGGGTGTCGTGGTACATAATCTCATTGTTGGCTGCATGTTTGCATGATGAGAAAAGAACGACGAGGACTAATAATGCCTGAATGCCTGAATGCTTGATTGTTTGAATGCGTTGGTGCATGATTGTTATAGTATCGGTATGTTGTCGATGCGGTGGTCGGGGGTGGCGACATGGGTGTCGGCGGGGCGAATGAGGAGGTGGTGGAATGTGACCGGGGTGGGCCGGCTTTCGCGGCAACGGGCCGTGACTTTGAGGTGGCGGTAGTCGTCGGGCATGGTGACATTGATGCGGAAGAGACCTTCTTCCTTCTCCCTGTCGACGATGTCGAGTTTGTCTTCGCCGCTCCAGTTGTAGAGCTGAGTGCTGTTGCCGGCGTCATCTAGGGCTTCAACCTTGAAGGTGGTGCGGGTGTAGAGGTCTTTGAAGATATCGGACATCCAGAAGCTTATCTCTATGTCGCCCTTGAGGTCGATGCTGTCGTCGAAGAGGGTGTTCCAGGATTGAATGTTGGAATGTTGGAATGTTTGAATGTTTGAATGTTTGAATGTTTGAGTGGATGGCGAATTGTAGAGGTCTAGGAGGAGGGCGAGGGTTTCGAGGTGGGCGGTTCGGAGGGCTTCGCAGTCGAGCTTGTAGAGGTCCATGCCGTAGCATTCAAAGAGAGAGTCGGCATGGGCCAGAATCAGTTTCTCAGCATCGGTCAAGAGGTCTCGCTGCTTACTGACTGCCAGCAAGAGGGGTTTCCCGTTGGGCAGCTGGTCCACTATCGCCAGGGGTTGAAAAGCTGTACGCGAAATTGCTATGCAGTCCATCGCTTGTCGCATATCGCTACGGGCGCTCTCATGGCATATCAACGGAAGGGAGGTCTTCATGGAGAGCAGTGCGCTGCGCTGGAACATGCGGTCCTGCGAGGGAAGGTATGCCATCTCGCTGCCGGCGTTGAAGACAGGGAATGAGAGGATGGCCTGGTACTCTGAGGTATCGAAATCCTTCAGCCACTGGTTTTGAGACAGTTTGTTGTCGTAGTCGGTCCATTCGTCCCACGAGGCGGTGTACCACGCCTTGTTGTGCCAGTTGTAGGCGGTTCCTTCTGCTGCCATCAGAATGAGGGCGAGGAGGAGGATTGAAAAGCGATGATTGAAATGTGGAAATTGGGATTTTTGTTTGCCCGCAGGGTTTGCAAATCCCTTTGAACAGTATTTGTAGAGGATGTAGAGCGCTACGATGTTAATGACATAGCAGAAGAGCCATACGAAGCGGCCTTGGGCACGGAACTGAGCCAGCGGACCGATGTATGATACTACATTGCGAGGCATCCAGCCGAGTGGCACCCCACAGGCGTAAAACATCAATGCTGTGGCTAGAAGCAGCATGAGGTTGAGCTCTCGGCTGTCGGTAGGACGCAATGCATTGCTGTACTGCTTCTTGATTATGGTTTTGATGAAATGCCACAAAACCAAAACTATAGCCAAAACAGAAACGATGCCTACATAGTTACGCGATTCCCATTTGACATCAGGGAACAGTCGACTGTTCTCGAAGAAGTAGGGTCTCCCGTAGGGGAAGATGACGCCCACTATGCGGCCACGGTAGTCGTGGAAGCCCGACGGTACGGCGGTGCGGTCACCGTCGGGAAGTCCGGTATGGGAGAGATAAAAGAATAAGCACAACGGAATGAAGAACTGGAGCAGGGCAGCGATGACAATGCGTAGAACATTGCGGTTGCCATCCCAAGGTAGTTGTTTGCGTCGGACGACAAGATAGATTATTTCGCCGCAAACAACAACGGCGTAGAAAACAATATAATAGGGGTGGCATAAGCTGAAGAACAACATTGCCGCACCGTTGGCTAATGCCCATCCCCACCCTCCGCTGCGCAGGTGGCGCAGGGTGAAGTAGAGCAGCATGGGTATGGCACAATAGTAGCTCAGCGACGAATGGGCCCCGATGCGTTGCAGCTGTGGCGACATCATGGTGATGAGTATTGCGCCGACGATGGAGTACCATGTGGGTAGTTTGAGCTCGCTTAGCAGCAGGAAGAGGAAGAGAGCACACAACACGATGGACAGCAGAGACATGAGGTTCATCAGCGGCAGCACGGCACGTTCGGGATGGCTGACTCCGGCATCGCGCAGCCATTGCAGTGGTGCTGCGACGATGGGCTGCAAGCCAGTGAAGGTATAGTACTCGCCGTGGGGATAGTTCATGGCGTGCGACATCGTCATGCCTTCGTCGTAGGCTACATGATATGTCGTTGTATATATGTCCTTGATAAGGTCGTCGCTGTAGGTTGAGAAGAACCGTGTGTCCCAATGTGTTAGCCAACCGAATCCCCAGAAAAGACCGATAAAGAGTACCGCCGCCACGATGGTTATGACGGCACCCGCGAGTTTTGAATTGCCAAATGATGTTCTTGATGTCACAAATGCGATGTTGAGGTGTTAAAATGATAATCCGAAAATCTGAAAATCCGGAAGTCCGAAAATCCGAAAATCCGAAAATCCGAAAATCCGAAAGTCCGAAAATCCGATAATCCGAAAATCCGAAAATCCTGAAGTCCGAAAATCCGAAAATCCGAAAATCCGATAATCCGAAAATCCGATAACGAAAGAGGGTGTTCCAAAGATGTAATGGAACACCCTCTTGGTTGGATTATGGAATTAGTATCCGAAAATCTCGTCGAGGGAGAGTTTCTTCACCTTGCCGAACTTGGCGAGGGCATTGAAGTCAATCTCGCTCTCCTTGCCGAGGACGAGGTAGAATTTCTTCTGGCCTTTAATGTATTGTTTCTGGAAACTGGTGAGGTCGTTCATGGTCATCTTCTGGTAGGCGGCGAAGTTTTGCTTGTTCAGAGGTTCTTTGAGACCCATGCGCTCGCAATGCAGGTAGACATTGATAATGGCCATCTTGGTGGTACGTTTGGTGCGGCTGCCGGCGATGAGGGCATCCTTCGCCAGTTTGAAGTTGGCTTCAGCCTCAGGCATGTCGTTGAAGAGTTCCTCGTAGGCGTTCAGGGCGTCGAAGAGCTTGTCGTTCTGGGTGATGACGTTGGCGCTGTTGTAGAAGTAGCCGTCCTTGTGTCCGCTGTTGGAGTAGTAGCTGCTGGCGCTGTAGGCAAGGCTGCGCTTTTCACGCATTTCCTGGAAAACGATGGCATTCATCGAACCGCCGAAGTATTCGTTGAAGAGATATACCTTGGGTGAGATGGCGGTGTTGTAGTGCTCGCCACGGAAGTATTCGGTGACGTAGGTGTTTTTGGCGTCGTAGTTGACGAAGAACACCGTGTTCTCGTTGACGGCCTGGGGATGGAATACCTTGTTGGCGGGAATATCCTTGGTGGGCTTCACCTTGTGGATGCGGTCGACGACGGCGGTGGCCTCCTTGAGGCTCAGCGGGCCGTAGTAGAGCACGCGGTGCTTGTACTGGAATAGGCCGTGGAGGGCATCGGTGAGTTGCTTGGCGGTGTAGGCGCGGAGTTGGGCATCGCTTTCGGTGTTCTCCTTGATGTATTCCTCACCCCATACGCCGTAGATGTTCAGGGCGCGGAAGGCGGCACGCTGGTTGGTCTTGTTGTCGGTACGGCTCTTGATGAGGCGCTCCACAAGCATCTGCAGGGCCTCGTCGTCGGGCTGGCAGGAGGCCATGATTTCCTCCACAAGGGTCATGGCTTTCTCCATATTCTCGGCCAGGCCGCTGATGCCCACAGTGATGTCCTCGTCAGCCACGTGGATGTTATAGCTGCAGGCCAGCTTGTAGAATTCCTCTTGCAGCTGCTCGGCGGTGTGCTTGTCGGTGTTGAGGTATTCCACCAGGTCGGCGGCCAGGTCGATAGCCTTGTTGGCGGCGAAGCCGAAATTGAAGCGGTATTGCAGGTTGAAGGTGGCGTTTTCTGTGTTCTTCACATAGAGCACCTCGCTGCCGTTGGCTGTCTTGCCTTTCTGCAGGTCTTTCTTGAAGTTGACAAACTGGGGCTGGATGGGTTTGGCCTTGGCGGCGTCGGCTTTCACCTGGGCCAGGAAGGGACTCTCGGTGTCGCGGCTGACATAGATGGGGGTGATGGCCGGCTTCTGGACCTTGGTCACGGGGTCGGGGGTGTCCTGGTGTTTGTAGACGACGACGTAGTTGTTGTCCTTGAAGATGCGGTTGGCGAAGTCGACGATGTCCTTCTTGGTTATCTTGGCGAGTTCGTTGATTTCGTTGCAGACGTCGCCCCAGTCCTGGTGCTGCACAAAGGCGTAGGCCATCTGGCTGGCACGGCTGTTGTTGCTCTCTGCCTGCTTCATAATCTGGAGCTTCAACTGGTTGATGCTGGCCTCGATGAGCCCTTCGTCAAACTGGCCGGCTTTGAGAAGCTCGAGCTGGCTGAGGAGCAGGTCGCGCAGCTGACCGAGGGTCTGACCCTGTGTGGGACGGCCACCAAGCATGAAGGCTGCATAGTCGTTGAGGGCGTAGGTGCCGGCGTAGGCTCCGAGGCAGAGCTGCTTCTGGTTGAGGTTGAGGTCGATAAGACCGCATGAGCCGTTGTTGAGAATCATCTCGAGAGCTTGGGCAAGAAGCACTTCGCGGCTACCGTTGCCCTCCTCGATGCGGAATGCTATGGTGAGGTTCTCGGGGTCTTGACCATTGACAAGGCGTATGATGGGGGAGGTGATGGGCTCTTCTTTCACCTTGGTGAAGGTGGGTACGCGGCCGGGAACCCAGCTGCCGAAGTATTTGTCGATAATCTTGATGGCCTCGTCGGGGTCGAAGTCGCCGGCCATAGAGATGCACATGTTGTTGGGCACATAGTAGGCTGCATGGTATTCGCGGATGTTCTTCATCGAAGGGTTCTTGAGGTGCTCGATGGTGCCGATGGTGGTCTGCTGGCCGTAGGGATGGTGGGGGAAGAGTGCAGCGAACATCTCTTCGTTGACGCGACGGCTGTCCTGTGCCATGCCTATGTTCTTCTCCTCATAGACGGCTTCCAGCTCGGTGTGGAAGAGTCGCAGCACGAGGTTGGGGAAACGGTCGCCCTCCACCTTGGCCCAGGTCTCCAGCTGGTTGGCGGGGATGTTCTCCACATACATGGTGTAGTCGTTGGAGGTGAAAGCGTTGGTGCCCTCGCTGCCGATGGCAGTCATCGACTTGTCGTACTCGTTGGCGATGGCGATGGTGGAAGCCACATAGCTGATGGAGTCTATCTGGTGGTAGATGGCTGCGCGGGCAGCTTCGTCGGTGGTCTTGCGGTAGATTTCGTAGAGGGCCTCGATTTTGTCGAGCTCTGCCTTTTCGCGGCTCCAGTCGGTGGTGCCGAGTTGGTGGCTACCCTTGAAGAGCATGTGCTCCAGGTAGTGGGCAAGGCCGGTGGTCTCGTGAGGGTCGTTCTTGGAGCCGGCACGCACGGCGATGTAGGTCTGGATGCGGGGGGCATCTTTGTAGACACTCATGAAGACCTTAAGGCCGTTGTCGAGGGTGTACTCGCGAACGCCCATGGGGTCGTTGTCGAAGGTGCGATAGCTGTACTTTTTCTGGGCGAATGCTGAGGAGGCTACAACCAGCATTACGGCCACAAAACTGAAAATTATTCTTGCTTTTTTCATTTGAATAAATTATTGAATATAAGTTTTATAAATCCTTGTTACGCCATTATATGCAAATGCAAAGGTAAGTAATTAATTCGAACTGCAAAAAATAGTTTTCAACGCGATGTGCTGAAAACTTTCGTCGGCATTCTGCTGATATTTATTTTTTATATAGTATTTTTACAAAATGATTGTCTGCCCAGATGTATGGGCAAGTTCTTGTTTTGTAAAAAAATACACATAATATAGTGATGGAAAAAGTAAGCAAAACCCTCTCGCGGCACATGGAAAGGATAGGCGAATTGCTGTCCCGTATGGATGTGCATGAAAAAAGTTTACCTAAAATAGAGCGCGACATGCTGTTGGCAGCCTTGCGCGATATGTACGATGCGGTCTATATGCTCGACGTTGATGATGATGCAGAAGCCGGCGTGGCTACAGATGCCGATGCCGCACCACAGATGGATATATCAACAGCTGAAGAACTGGAAGTTGAAGAGAAACAAGTTGCTCAGGAGCCGGCGAAGGAAGAGAAGCCTGTAGTTGAAAATGAAAGCATGTCGGTACTGATGGCAGACGTTGACGCAGAGCCCATTTATGCCGCCGACCCCGACTTGCTTGCCCAGGAGGAACAGGCATCGCAGCAGCCTACGATTGAGGAGATTGAAGGCCAGCAGAACGATGACCTCTTCGACGAACCCGAACCTCAGACCACGTCGGATAAAGAGCAGCCCAAAACCCTCTGGGAGAAACTCAACAACAGCCAGAAAGTCGGAACAATAGCAGAAGCGGTTGCCGCTACTCGAACAATCTCGGACATGTATGAGGATGCAGCCAGCAAGCCTGAAACCACAGTGCATAATAAGCCAGAGACTGCGGCAAGCAAACAAGAAACCATAGAACAGAAAACGCAGCAGGCCGAGCCAAAGGCTGAGCCAAAGGCCGAGGTGACTGACCCGAAGCCCGAGGCAGCCGAGCCGAAGCCTGAGGCGCAGAGCAAACAACCATCACTGTTTGACTATTTTAAAAATGCAGCGGACAAGCCGACCCAACGCACCATTGCCGACAACTTGGGCGCCGGCAAGGTCAATGATGTGGACAGAAAGCTCAATGCCAACAAGGTGAGCGACCTGCGAACCGTCATTAACATCAACGACAAGTTCAGTTTCATGAACGAGCTGTTCCACAACAATATGAAAGGGTATAATGACTTCATTATGAAGCTTAACGCCCTCAGCGACCGCGCAGAGGCCCAGGCTTATGTGGAAGAAATCGCACGCCAATACAAATGGGATGAAGAGTCGCTGACAGTCAAGACGTTCTATACCATTTTTGACAGGAAATTCTAAAGATGAACCGTAAAGCCATTCTTTTTTCAGCCCCGTCAGGTTCGGGCAAGACAACCATTATCAGGAAATTGATGCAGTATTTCGACTGCTTCGAGTTCTCCATCTCTGCCACAAGCCGCCAACCTCGCGAAGGTGAGCGTGATGGCGTGGACTATTACTTCCTCACTCCCGAGACCTTCGAGGCGAGAGTGCAGAACGATGACTTCCTGGAGTGGGAAGAGGTGTATGCCAATACGCGATATGGCACACTAAAGTCAGAGATTGACCGTATATGCGGTAACGACAAGGTCATGGTGTTCGATGTCGACGTCAATGGAGGCTTGAATATCAAGCGTTACTTCGGCGACGATGCTTTGGCCATTTTTGTCATGCCACCTTCGATAGAGGTGCTTGAGCAGCGGCTCCGCGGACGTGGCACCGAGAGCGAGGAGTCTATACAGAAGAGGCTCGGCCGTTCGGCCAAAGAGCTGGGAGAGGCACACAAATTCGATGCCACCATCATCAACGACGACCTCTGCCGTGCCGTTGAGGAGACACGCAAAAAAATTGAAGAGTTTCTTGCCAGATAATGAAGAGAGAGAACAACAACCTGGGGACATTCATCGCAAGATACTCGCATGTCATTGTCTTTGTGCTGCTTGAAGTGGTGGCTATTCTGCTCATAGTGCAAAACACTATCTATCAGCGAAGCTACATAGTGCGGTGGGGCAATGCCGTGGCCGGCTTTTGGTACAAGGGAGCCTCCGGAATCTCCGGCTATTTCAGACTGAAGGCGGAAAATGAGCATCTCGCAGCCGAGAATGCGTCGTTGAGGGCCCAGCTTTCCTCGTCGTACATCTTTTATGTCGACAGCGTTTTCACGGTCGACGACACCGTATACAAGCAACGCTACTCCTATACTGACGCCCAGGTCATTAAGAACTCCTATAACAAGGCAAAGAACTACATGATGATCAACAAGGGCTATGCCCAAGGTGTGAAAATGGACATGGCGGTCATCTCGCCCCAGGGCATAGTCGGCGTTGTTGTGGGCTGCACACGCAATTTCGCTACCGTGATGCCGGTGCTGCATGCCGACAGCCGCAACAGCGTCAAGCTAAAACGTACCAATTCAACGGGTTCACTCATCTGGGAAGGTGGCGATTTCCGCTATGCCACTGTCGTGGACATCCCTAATACCTATAAACTACACAAGAACGACACCATCGTCACCAGTGGACTTGCAAACGACTTCCCCGAAGGTGTAGCCGTGGGCTATATTGAAGAATTTGAGAGCTATCAGGGCAGTGGATTTTATAAAATCAAGATTAGGTTGGCAACCGATTTCAACACCCTCAACCATGTCTATATCGTTGACAACCGTTTCAAGGCAGAACAGGACACTTTGATGAACAGAACACTTAGAGAGAATGAATAGTCAATTGGTTTTTAGAAATATAGGCCGTTTTTTATTGCTGATGTTGTTGCAGCTCTTTGTACTCGACAACATCTACTTGGGAGGCTACATCAACCCCTGTCTCTACCTGCTTTTCATCGCCATGCTGCCTACAAGTATGGCGCCCATACTGATGATGCTGATTGCCTTCGGGACGGGACTGGTGGCAGATGTGTCGTCGAACATGCTGGGATTTAATGTCTTTGCCTGTACTGCTGTGGCTTTCCTTCGCGGGGTATGGCTCGACAACATCATCAAGGGCGACGGCGATGCAGATATTGAGACTCCAAGCATACGCACTGTGCCTTACCAGCAATACTCGCTATACCTTTTCTTGCTGCTGCTGATATTCACCTTCCTGTATCACTTCCTGCTGGTCTTCGACTTTCGAGAGTTGCCGTCCATTCTGCTGACCAGCCTGCTTAGCACCGTCGTGACGTGGCTGCTGGCTGTACTCTACCAAAGCCTCCTTTTCCGCAAGGACAAAAAGGTTGAAAACTAAAGGTCTGGAATAATTGTTTAACCAATAAAAAAAGGAATATGCTTAAAGGCATTCGTGTGATATTGGCTTTTGTTCTGTTGTTGAGCGCTTGTGTTCCGCTGAAGTCGCAGATTGCACTGGGCAAGTGGCGTGAACACCTTTCGTACAGCAAGCTGACACATGTAGAGGAAGCCGGAGACCGCATATACGGTTCCTCGGAGAGTGCCCTCTTCTATTACGACCTCGACGAACAAAGCACTACGAGCCTCAGCAAGACGAACTTGCTCAGCGACGTGGGTATCAGTACCTTCGCCTTCGACCCTCAGACGAAAAGTGTCGTGGTGGCTTACACTAATTCCAATATCGACATTATCAGCGACGACAGGACATTTAATATCAACGATATAAAGCGTAGCAACATCGGCGGAGACAAGCGTATAAACAATATCAGCTTCAATGACCGGAAGGTCTATCTCTCCTGTGGTTTCGGCATTGTTGTTCTGGACACCAGGCGTGTCGAGATAAGCGAGACGTTCTATCTCGGCTCCGAGGGCGGTATGATGAATGTCAACGACGTGGCTTTCAATGATAGTCTTATTGTCGCCGCCACCGACAACGGTCTCTACATGGCTCCCAAGAACAGCCAGATGCTTAGCATCGTCACCACATGGCATATAGACAACAGCTCGCTGATTGCCGGACAGAGGGTGACGCAGCTTGCTGTGGATGGCAACGGCAAGGTGCTGGCTCTGGTGCAGAATGGAGACGACACCACCCTTTATCGCGAAGTGTCGCAGATGACGTTTGCACCCATGACTACGGGTCGCATCACCGGTTTCAGGGTCTGTAATGACAGAGTGGTGGTCTGTAAAGACAATAGCGTGGAACTGTATGGTAGTGACGGCGTTTTCCAAAAGAGCTTCAGCACTGTTGAAGATATTGACATTACCCCTCACGATGCCATCCTCGGCAAAGACGGACGCCTTTGGGTGGCACACGACTGGGCTTCGCTTATCTCGTTCAACCTTGACGGCACATCACTGAAGTATGTCAATCCTGGAGGTCCCTGGACATCGAACGCCTATACTGTCGACGCCTACGACAGCGTGGTCTACCTGTCGCCTGGCGGTCACCGCACCACATACGAAGGAACCTACAAACCTGCGGAGGTCTACATCTTCAAGAATGACGAGTGGCGACTTCTGAAAGACCCAAACAATTATCTGCGAGGAAAGAACGACATCTTGCAGACAGCGGTCAATCCTACCGACAGGAATCAGGTATTGGCCTCCACGTGGGGTAGTGGCATACTGGAGATTACAGGTGACGAAGCCACCAATTTCTATGATGATTCAAACAGCGACGGCGCCATTGTCCGTTTCTCGCAGGGTGACTACAACACCGTCTTGACAGGCGGAATAGCGTTCGACAGAAAGGGCAATGCATGGATTACCAATTCGTTGGTCGATGCAGCTCTCGTGGTTCGCTACAAGGATGGCTCCTGGAAAAATTACAATACTATGGGCGTGGTGAGCAGCGACATCGACAAGATTATATGGGACAGCATCAGCGATATGAAGCTGTTCTGGGGACGACAGAACAAGGTGTTTGTCCACGATGGAGAGAGCCGCCTTGCCTATATTGACCCCAACAATGGAGCCAAGTTGCAGACGGCTACGGTGAACTGTCTTGTGCAAGACCACAATGGCCAGTTATGGATGGGTACGAACAAGGGCATAAAGGTGATTTACAGCCTTGCCAAGGTCTTTGATGGCGGAGGCAATGGGGAGGCTTCGCCAGTGGCCTGCAACAACATACTCTTCAACGAGAACGGAATAACAGAATACCTCATGGCATACGAGAGTGTCACATGCATCGCCGTCGACGGTGCCAACCGCAAATGGGTGGGCACTTCTACGGGAGGACTGTACCTGCTGTCGGCCAACGGGCTGCAGCAGCTGGAACATTTCACTTCGGCAGATTCGCCACTCTTCTCGGACAAGATTCTGTCGCTGGCCATCATGCCCTGGAGCGGCGAACTGTTTGTCGTTACCGACAAGGGAGTGCAGTCGTACCGTGCCTCGGCGACATACGCTTTCGGCAGCCCTCTGGAAGACATCCATGCCTTCCCCAACCCTGTGCGACCCGACTATGACGGACTTATCGCCATCAAGGGCTTCTCTCGCAACGCCATAGTCCACATCACCGACGCAGCGGGCAACACGGTCTATTCCACCAAGTCCGACGGTGGTCAGGCTGTGTGGGACGGACGTAACCACGAAGGCAAGAAGGTGGCTTCGGGTGTATACTATGTTTTCGCCTCTTCAGAAGACGGATCCGTGCGTTCGGCAACAAAGATACTGGTTGTGAGATGATGAAAACGGGACGGAACCTCAATGTTCAATAAAAGACACCAACCCCCAAACATTAATACGCAAGCTGTAACCCTAAAACTGTAACCCAAATTGTCAATCATCAACACTCAAGGTCTTGTGCTACACACCACCAAGTATGGTGAGACCAGCGTTATCGCCAAGGTCTTCACTCGCGATTTGGGACTCTGCTCCTATATAATAAAAGGTGTACGTACCCCCAAGGGACGTACCAAGCAGAACCTGTTGCAGCCGTTGAGCCATCTTGACATGACGGTGTACAACAGCCCTAAGAAGGAGTTGCAGTTCATCAAGGAGATGCGTCCGGCCTCGTATGGCTACAGTTACAGCAGCGATGGTGTGAAGATGGCTATGCGGTTTTTTATGGATGAGGTGCTGTATAAGTCTTTGAGAGAGAGCGAACCGAACCAACCCCTTTTCGACTATGTTGTCGACGAGTTGCATCAGGTGGACAATGGCGAGCCTGATGCATTCCAGCCAATTAAGTTCTTGATACGCACCGCCACCCATCTGGGCATTGAGCCTATGGACAACTATAGCCCTCGGGAACCCTTTTTCAACCTGAAAGAGGGCCGCTTCCTTGCCGCACCCACACTTTTTATGGAGCAGAGCCTTCAGTCCGGCGACATAGACTATTACCTCGACGCAGAGTCCAGCTCCCATTTCCATGCGTGTCTCTCGGCTCATGACAACTCACCGTCGCTTAATGCCCGACAGCGAGGCACGACGTTGTCGAACCTTTTGGAATACTATCACATCCATCTGTCCGATTTCCAGAATTTCAAATCCCACGAGGTGCTGCACTCGGTACTGAGGTAGGTAAATACAGAGTAATAAACAGTAAAACCATCAATAAATGAAAAAGATTTTCGCTTTTATAACGCTTCTTGTCGTTGCCAGTTGGCAGCTGTCGTTTGTCAGCGGTCAAGGTTGTTATTGGGTCTTGCTGACCGACAAGGCTGGCACCACGTTCGACCCATACAGCTATTTCGACAGCAAAGCCATTGAACGCTATAGGCTTAACAATGCCGACCTCTACGACATCAGCAACTACCCACTGAATGAAAGCTACGTGGAACAGGTACGCGCAATTGTGGAAAAGGACAATTCCGACGATGTACATTTCGCCGTAAACAGCCCTCATTTGATAGGCCAGAGCAGGTGGTTCAATGCCGTGGCGGTCATGGCCACCGAGGAACAGATTGCGGCAATCGAGAAGCTGCCTTTCGTTTTGCGGACAGACTTGATTGCCAGCGGTATGGAAGTGACTGAATACATGAATAACCGTCAGACCGACGGCAAGATTTCCGATGGACACCAATCTGGGATTGGTAATACCAAAGCAGAAATCACCGACCAGCTGGTAAGGATGCAGGGTAATCTCTTTGTCGACAAGGGTATAGACGGCTCCGGTGTGAGAATTGCAGTCTTCGATGGTGGCTTTCATGCAGTCAACACCCATGCCGCCTTCAAGCATCTGCGCGACAACAATCAGATTGTTGCAACCTGGGACTTCACCAAGAACCAGGAAACTGTGTTCGACAACCATACACATGGCACGATGGTGCTGAGCTGCATAGCCGGACGGCTGGGCAACAGACAGTTGGGCTTGGCCACAGGTGCCACTTTCCTGCTTGCCAAGACCGAGGTGGAACCCGAGCCGTTCAAAGAAGAGGTTTGGTGGGCACAGGCCGCAGAATGGGCCGACAAGAACGGAGCCGACATCATCAACAGTTCGTTGGGCTACACCAAGGACCGCCACTACACATGGGAGATGGATGGGCGAAGCTACGTGTCGAAGGCTGCCAACATGGCTGCAAGCAAGGGCATACTGGTCTGCAACTCGGCTGGCAATTCGGGTAGCGACGACAATTGGAAGATTATTGGTGCGCCTGCCGACGCCGACAGCATACTTTCCGTGGGTGGCATCGTGGCATCACTGACATCGTACCAACATATCAGTTTCAGCAGTTATGGCCCGACGGCCGACGGCAGAATGAAGCCTAATGTCTGTGCTTTCGGTTATGCCGAGGTTGCAGACCCTCACAACGATACCGCCACCACCTTCGCCTACGGCACCTCGTTCTCGTCGCCACTTACTGCCGGTTTTTGCGCCTGCGCATGGCAGACGATGAGAGGCAATATGAAGAATGCCCAGCAGATGAAGCGTATGGTCGAGGAGAGTGGCGACCTCTATCCCTACTACGACTATGCCTTTGGCTTTGGTGTGCCTCAGGCCTCCTATTTCCTCGATGAGGCAAAACGCATCGTTGAACATGTAGCCACTTTCTGGTTTGAAGAGAGGGAAAAATATGTGATAATACGCCCCATCAGATTAAGACAACGGCAGTTATCGAAGCTCGATCTCCTGACGAGTGAAGTAAAAGAGGGTAATATGGAGAATGTAGTCATGTTCAAAATCCAGGACCGCAAGGGCTTGGTTGACAGATATGTCAACTTGGGCAGCAATACATTCGACGAGTCCACGCGCATAGCCATTCCCAAAGGTGCCTTAACGGGCTATGAGCTTGTCGCCCACGTCAACGGCTTCACCAACAGATACAGACTCTCAAAACTCGACAGCGCCTATTTCGCCGGAAAACAAGAGAAATTTGAATACTATGTCATCGACTCGATGGGAGTGGTCAAGAGCGACTACAAACAGTATGGCAATCGCAGTCTCGAAGCCAACAGGGTGTCCAACTGGGGTGTGGGACAGAAATACTTATCGGAGTCATATCTGCAGTATGGCATGCAATGGACTTTCGGTCACGGGGCTCCGCTACGCTACAGCGACGAATTCAATACCGGTTTTCGCTATATGCGCAATTTCAAGAAATGGTATTCTTTGGGTGCCGCGTTCGAAGTGGGATGGTGTACATTCCGTTACGAGCAGGGCGAACCGAATGTGTGGGACAACAGGTTGGCTTTGACCGATTTCACCAATGTCGAGAAAAAACGACTCTCGTTCTTAAATACAAAACTGGAACTTTTCCAGCGCATCCGTATCGTCCAGGGTCGTTCGCTCAACAGCAAGGGCTTGCATTGGGATTTGGGCCTCTACGGTAGTTCCCAGATTAGTTATTACCGCGTGGAGTATGGTGCTGAAGAAATAGGGGGTCAGGGTACTTCGCGGACCGATAGCTATCGTCGGTTGAAAGCCCTTGATAAATACACCTGGGGTATCTCATCACGACTTGTATGGAACTGGATTGGCATCTATGGACGTCTGCGAATGAGCCAAACAGACATTGAACTCCCACGCCTAACATTGGGACTCCAAATCTCCTATTAGTGTCAAATAATTGAATTATATATAATAATAAGTTATGGTTATGAAAAAAACAATCAGAGCTTTCTTGATGCTCACATTTTTCTGTTTTCAGTTCTCAGTACTCCATTCGCAAGGGTGCTACTGGATAATGCTGACCGACAAGGCTGGCACAACCTTTGACCCTTACAGTTATTTCGATGCCAAGGCTATCGAACGATACCAAATCAATGAGGCTGACCTCTACGATATTAGTAACTACCCGCTGAATCAAAGCTATGTGCAGCAGGTCAACGCCCTTGCCACCGAAGGGGTGGGGGAGAGCCGCTGGCTCAACGCCGCTGCCGTCATGGCTACGCCCGAACAGATTGCTGCCATCGGCAAACTGCCCTTCGTCAGGGAGATAGTCGCCATCGAAAGCAACATGCACTTGGCAAAAAAAAGTATGCCAGTCCATTCTGCACAGTTTCAGCTGTCCGAACCCTCGACATATTCACTCTTGCATGATCAGCTTGTCCGCATGGGCGGCAAGCATTTCCGCGACAAGGGTATCGACGGCAAGGGCATACGCATTGCTGTCTTCGACGGTGGCTTCCCGCAAGTCAACACTCATGCCGCCTTCAAGCACCTGCGTGACGAGGGCCGCATCATCAAGACCTGGAACTTCCCCAACAAGAAGGAGAACGTCTATGGGTGGAACAGTCATGGACTGATGACGCTCAGTTGCATTGCTGCCCGACAGTATAATATGGATCTGGGTTTGGCCACGGGTGCCGAGTTTCTGCTGGCTCGCACAGAGGTGGAGGCCGAGCCTTTCAAAGAAGAGGTTTGGTGGCAAATGGCCGTTGAATGGGCCGACAAGAACGGCGCCAACATCATCAGCTCCTCGCTGGGCTACGGCAAAGACCGCTACTACACCAGGGACATGAACGGTCAGAGCTATGTCGCCAAGGCCGCCAACATGGCAGCCCGCAAGGGTATGCTGGTGTGCAACTCGGCCGGCAACGAGGGCGACGACAAGAGCTGGTACACCATCATCACTCCTTCCGATGCTGACAGCGTGCTCTGCGTGGGTGGCATCAACCCTAGCCTTACCGACTATCAGCGTACCTCGTTCAGCAGCTATGGCCCCAGCGCTGACGGCCGACAGAAACCCAATGTCTGCGCCTTTGCCTACGCCTGGACTGCAAACACGGGCTCAAGCAACCAGGAATACTTCATGGTTCCTGGTACAAGCTTCAGCTGCCCCTTGGTGGCAGGATTTGCAGCCTGCGCCATGCAGAGCCGCAAGGGCATCAAGACCATGGATCTGTTCCATGAGATAGAGAAGTCGGGAGACCTCTACCCCTATTGCGACTACAGCTTCGGCTACGGTGTGCCGCAGGCCAGCTATTTCACCGGCGACCGTAAGGAGGCGGAGCCTACCTTCCGGTTCGTGCCTGGCGATGGTTTCGTCCGTATCGTCCCCCTTGTCGATAACGGGAAGTGCCGAATGTTCATCAAGAGCTGCCGCGCAGATGGCACTATAATAGACTACCGCAAATTGGAGTTTGAAGAATTGGGGAAAGAAACGAACATTATGGTGAGAAAGGCTAATATAGTCACTGTCCATTTTGAGGGCTACACGGAGAGCTATCATTTCTCTCCGTCGACTGCGGCATGCGGCGGTGATGATGAGATGTATGTCGTGCTTCTGGACAATGACGACGTCGAATGTTCGATTCCCCAGTCACTCAGTGACAACCGGCACTTCTCGACCCGCCTCGATGAGAAGAGAGGTAAGTGGGAACCTTATTTCATGCTCGGAGTGGCTGTGAGAACCAGCGACCAGGAGTTGCAGACAAACTTTTGGTCGCCGGCAAAACATCTTGGCGTCCGCTATACCCACTATTTCTCCAAATCCTACGGATGGGGTCTCGCTTTCGACTATGACAATACTGGTTTCCGCCTAAAGAAAGACGCTGTCAACCATTTGGATACCGTTGTGGGCATGGACGACAATGTCCGCTGGCTGGATAACGGTGTCAGCAAGCATCGTGTGAATATCGGACAGTTAGGCCTGGAACTCTACCAGCGAGTCCGTTTCGTTCCTGGCGGCATCTTCCACAAGGGATGGCACTGGGACCTCGGCGTCTATGGCAGCTGGGGATTTGATGTCTACAAGCTGAATGGCTCATACAAGAGCGGCAATGCCGTCAACAGGAAAGAGGTGGTGCGAGGTACGGAAGCCATGGGCGACTACAGATGGAACTGGGGACTGGCGACGAGGATTTCGCGCGACTGGCTCGGCATCTATGCCCGTTACCGCATGAACGGCATCGGCAAGGATGTTGCCGCCGACAAGGTGCTGCTGCCTCGCCTTGAAGTGGGATTGCAGTTGGCGTTCTGACATTCTGACATTCCACAAAAAGAAACAACAGATAACCAGCAATATGGTTATCTGTTGTTTTTATTAGACAAAGGTATATGGTACTCTAAGTCGGGTGTTTTTTTGTTTACTGTTTTTCGTATACCAACTCGGTGATTCCAAGCATGTTCATTATCTGAGCCATTTCCGGGTCGTCTTCAGGTGCTCGGAAAAAGACATTGTCGCTTTTACGGTATGTGAGAACCACACTAGTCCCTGTTAGGGCCAGGGTGGTACCGTCCCAGGTGTAGTGTAGGGTGCTGTTTTGCTCCCTTGCTTGTCCTGCAATTACTGCGGCGACATGGCGAGTGAGTGAGTCGGCAGAGAAAATCGTAAGTTCATCGGTCATAGTGAGTTCTACACCCTGGACATCGCCTTCATAGTAGAATTTCCACGTTGTGCCGACAAGGTTCATGATTTGCGGCGTTTCGGGCTCGGGTTTTTGCTCCGGCTCATCCTTGCCGCAGGATACATTCAGCATTGTGGCGGCTGCTACAAACAGCAGAGCCAGTCTTTTGATAGATTTAATCATAATGTTTTTTTTAAGGGTTAATAATTTGTTATTTAGTATTTTATAATTTTGCGATGTAACACTTGTCCATCGGGAAGATGTATCTTCAGCAGGTAGATGCCTGTGGGCAGTGACGAGATGGAGAAACTGGGTCGGGATGCGACAAGCTGAAGGCTGCCTAAAGCATTGTAAACCTCTATGCGGCTGTTCTCGGCGATGCCCTCAACCGTCAGCTGGCTGCTGGCGGGGTTGGGATAGATGCTGATGGTGGCTCTCCTGTCGTCGTTTTCGTCGATGCCCGTCTGCAGGAAATGCACATGGAATGTCAGCGTGCTGTCTTGTTCTTGGATGTCGGTAATCTCGAAGCTTTGCTCTGGAGTTCCGTCGGTGAGGTAGGGGTGGGGGTCGGTGGAGGGCCCGAACGATGTCCGTCCCGATGCCATGCTGAAGAAAGCTCGTGAGAGCCTTCCGTTGGTGGTGTCGTCGCTGCTTCCGGGTCGGAATATCCACAGCAGGTGGACGTAGTCCCCGTTGTCGAAGTAGGGGTTGTGGTACATCCCTTCCCTGTCGAGCGGTATGGAGTCGACCCATCGCGAGATTACCAGACCCGTACCCGGTATGTCCTCCTCGAAGAGGTCGCCTTTGTTGCGGTACTCGAATACAAACCATTGTGTGGTGTCGATGGCGGACTTGATATAGTAGCAGTTCTGCGTAGGGCTTGAACCGGCACTCCTCAGCGTATAGTCGCCGTCGGCGGTGATTTGCACGGGCTCGTCACATACATGGAGTATTTTGCTTTTCATGATGGCGGCGGTTTGGTTGCGGAACTCACTCAGCGCCATCATGTCCCATATCCCCGCTTGGCTTATGTGGGTATAGTCCTGATAGTGATAGAGGTCGGGCAGGTAGAGCGAATGGCCCATCTCGTGACGGAAGACATTGGTGGAGAACTTGCTTCCGGAGCCTTCGAACTCCATGTTGAAGATGTCGGGCAAGACACCGTTGACGGTGACAAGATGGTCTATCGAATCGTGGGGGAAGAACTCCATGTGTGGCCACAGCAGTTCACCCCACCCCTCGACATCTCCTTTGACGATGAAGCTGATATTGTCGATATACCCGTCGCCGTTGCCATCGAGTACCACGGCGCTGTCCACCAGATGCTGCGAGTTGACAAAGTCAAGAGAGCGAGCCAGCAACTCCGCCTCGCGCATCGATATTCCCTTCTTCGGATTCTCTCCCCGATAGCCGTCGGGATTATCCTCGCTGTAGGGACGGTAATAGCCGCGGGGATGAATGTCCTGATAAGAGACAATGACACCATCCGTAACATTGTTCGGGTACACCGTGTTGTAGTGTATCTGTCCGTAGGTGAGCACATCGAAAAAGTTGTATACAGTGAACTCGCCCGGGGTGCGTCCGTTGAACATGGTGTCCATATCGTTGAAGGGGAAGTCGATTTCCTCGTCGTCGGCAAAGCGGACAAATACAACCAGATTGGTCAGTTCGGTGGTTGTCTGTGCTACCGCTATCTGTGACAATATCAGTATGCTAAGCAGTAGATATGCGAATTTTTTCATAGTGCAAATATACAAAATAGTTTTGTATTATTATGTGTGTCCGCTTGAAATGTGAAAAAAAACGGACAATACCCAGCCAGTCAAACCGGTGAAATCCAGCATGGCAGCTCTTGACATTTCAAAGGACGTACAGAGGTGCGTATGTTAATGGAGCTTAGGTTATCAACCTTGATGCGCCCCTTGCCGTACACCTCGCGGATGTTGACGGGCACAACTACATAGGTGGCGTCCATGTCGCCACTACGCTCGATGATGGCACTAAACGTGTGTTCCATTTGTGGCGATTAATTGTTCATTATGTCTGCAATGGTTACTTGGCTCTGCACTCTGCCACTATATTGGTTGGTGGCAAGACCGAAACTGGTAATCATTGTGAGCATCAGCGACTTTCTTGTCTTGGAATGCTGTAGCAGTGTTTCCAGTTTATTCTCTATGTTTTCGTAGTCCGACTTGGTGATTTTGTATTCCGACCGTGCGAACTTGATTTCGCATACGTTTACGGTCTGGTCGGCTCTGTCGATAAGCAGGTCGATTTGAGTGCCTTGGCTTTCTTCGTCGCCCTTCCAAATCCAGCTACATGCTCTATTCTGCATCCCCGATATGCCCAAGGCTTTCTTTATCTGCTCTATATGGTTGAGGCAAAGCATCTCAAAGGCATACCCACTCCATGCACGGTAACGGGGACTGTTTATTGAGTGTGTCCAAAGGTGCTCGTCATGGTAATTGTTGCCTTTTACAAAATGGAAGTAAAAGAGTGTATATGAATCAACCAGCTGATACAATGTGTCGCGCTTTGTTCCATCGAAAGGGGTGTAGTTGCGTATAAACCCGCATTTCTCCAACTCATCGAGGGTTATGGTTAGTTTCTGGTTGTTGTTAAGACCTGAAGTCTCGATTAGTCTCTTGCGTGTCAAGCCCTTGTCCTTTGAGGCTAAAGCGGTTACTATCCTGATATGGTCTTCACTCCTCTTGAAAAGTGACCTGTACAGGTTCTCAAACTCGTTCGACAACTCTCCATTGGAACAAAAAAACAGACGGTCGACGTTTTGTGCCACACTTTCCGACGGGAGCATGAGCGAATAGTAGTATGCCACCCCGCCCATAATCATGTGGCACTCAGCCACCTCCTTGTCGGCATATCTGAATCCAAAAGCCTTGAAGTATTGCTTGCTTTCGGCAAGGGTAAATGGAGCTACATATATTTGGTGGGTCTTTCGGTTGTGAAGGCCACCGCGGTTGTTTATTATGTTGTCGATCATCCACGATGTCGCCGACCCGCAGACAATCAGTTTGATGTCGTTTCTTGCTGATGCCCAGTCGTTCCAGAAATGCTCAAAGGCGGCGACAAATGAGGACCTTACAGTGTCGAGCCAGGGCAACTCGTCTACAACGATAATCTTTTTCCCTTTGCCCAGTGTCTCTAACCACGACTCCAGCTGGTCGAAGGCTTCAAGCCACGAGGATGGGAGTGGGATGTCGCTCCTTTTTTTGCGAAGGGTGATGTAAAAGTTTGTCAGCTGCTCTTTTAGCCCTGCATTCTCCATCCCTGTCAGTGAAAAACAGGCTTTTTCTCCCACGACGTTTCGAATCAGGTATGTCTTCCCAACACGTCTTCGTCCGTAAATTGCAATAAACTCTGACTTGTCAGAATCAATATATTCTTTCAGTAATCTTGTTTCTCGCTCTCTTCCAATTATTTTCCCGATTTTTGCCATGGTTTTTGTGTGTTGAAATCTGCTGCAAAGATAATATTTTTTCTGATTTCAGCAGTTTTCAAATTGAAATCTGCTCAAATTATGAATTTTTTATTCGTTTCAGCAAGTTTCAAATTGAAATCTGCTCAAATTATGAATTTTTTATTCATTTCAGCAGGTTTCGTTGTGAACGTCATCGTGCGCTCTTTACGGGCTGGGATTTCGGCCTGGGGCTGGGCATCCTCTTGGGTGGCATCTTTGCCGAGCATGTGGGCTACAATGCTGTCTTTCTTTCGATTGCTGCCGTTCATATTGTCGGTGTTGTCCTCTTCTTCGCCGCCACGCGTAAGGATTTCCTGCGCAACAGGCTGCGGTGAAGGCTGTGTCGGAACGTCTGTCTGTGGCAACTGTTCGAGAGTTCCAGGCCACTTGGTGTTTTTCCCGGGGATGTCTTTGAACGTGGTTGAGAGGGTTATTTTTAAGATTATTTTTAATAATCCAATTATTCTTTGTATTTTTGCAAACTCAAATGGAAAAAAAACTGTATATAATAGGCGGCTGTAACGGGGCGGGTAAAACCACTGCCTCGTACACGGTATTGCCTGATATACTGAATTGTCGCGAGTTTGTCAATGCTGATGAAATAGCCCATGGGTTATCACCGTTCAACCCTGGCAGTGTGGCCATAGAATCGGGAAAACTGATGTTGCGCCGCATCAAAGAGTTGCTCGGCCGAGAGGAGACTTTTGCCGTTGAGACAACCCTTGCCACGCGTTCGTATGTAAACCTTGTTCATCAGGCTCAAGCAAAGGGGTATGTGGTCACTTTGGTGTTTTTCTGGCTCCGAACGCCAGAACTGGCATTGCAGAGGGTGGCAGAACGTGTCAACAATGGTGGACATGACATACCGGTAACCACTACCCGCAGACGCTATGTTGCCGGAATCAATAATTTGTTTAACCTTTACGCTCCCGAGGTGGATGGCTGGTTTGTCTACGACAACAGCAACACGCCTCGTGTCGAGGTTGCCTATGGCGGTAGAGATGTGCCAACCACGGTCCTCGACGAGGAGCTGTTTGCCAAAATGAAAGAATATGTCAGATAAAGACATACAAGAGTTTGCAGAAAAACTAAACTATGGTTTGGTTTTAGCAGAACGACGCATGTTGGAAGAAAAAGCCCTTCATGGTCAGGATATTGTGGTGTGCCACAAGGATGGAACTATCCATCGTGTGCCGGCGAAAGAGGCGATAAATGCGCTGTAATAGAGTTTTTTGGAATGCGAAAAAGATGCGAAAACACGAAAAGACGCGAATATTTTTGCATGGTTTTCGATATTTCGCATGGTTTTCGCGTTAATAACGTCAAAACAAATTTGGGCATGATATCAGTTTTTGGGACATCAGAAATCTCTGTTGTCCCTTTTCTTTTAGGTGCTATTGGGGTGTTTTTGTGTTTATAATAATCTAAGGGATAGAGTGTTTTAAAGTTTTTTTAGTGTTACAATTTTTTTGTGTATTTTTGCAATTTGAAATGGACAAGAAAGAGAAGGTTTTAAATATGATACGCGAGACAGTGCGGGCAACGGAGCCTGATGCTGAGATTATCCTCTATGGGTCGCGAGCCCGAGGGGATGCCCGTCAGGATTCGGATTGGGATATCATTGTGATACTCAATAAACCACCCATGCCGCACCAGGAACGATATGTAATAGCAAATGAATTGTGGAATAAGGGTTTTGATATTGGTGAAGAGATGAATGTATTGGTATATACCAAGGAGCAGTGGAATAATGCTCCGCCGTCACTTTTTAAGTATAATGTCAGAGAGGAGGGAATAAGATTATGAGCCTTACCGAAGAAGAACGCCTGGCGATTTTATTGATGCTTCTCAGGAAGACATTAAAAGATTACTGCCTCAGGTGGAATTATTGGTTGACAAAATTATAGCACTGATAAACAATAAAAAACAAAATATATGACACTCGAAGAATTTCAGAACGAATTGCGGATGGGTATCCCCGATCAACTGCCCGAACCGCAGCCTTATGACACAACGGTTAACCACGCGCCTAAGCGTAAGGACATCCTGACGCCTGCCGAGAAGAAGCTGGCTATACGCAATGCTTTGCGTTACTTCCCTGCCAAGCACCACAAGATGCTGGCCAGGGAATTCGCCGAAGAGCTTAAGAACTACGGACGCATCTACATGTACCGCCTGCGTCCCACCTACAAGATGTACGCCCGCCCCATCGAGGAGTATCCGGCAAAATGCCGTCAGGCTGCCGCCATCATGCTGATGATTCAGAACAACCTCGACCCCGCCGTGGCTCAGCATCCACATGAGCTTATCACCTATGGTGGCAACGGTGCCGTATTCCAGAACTGGGCTCAGTATCGCCTGGTGATGAAGTACCTCAGCGAGATGACCGACGAGCAGACCCTCGTAATGTACAGCGGCCATCCTATGGGACTCTACCCAAGCCACAAGGATGCCCCCCGCGTTGTCGTCACCAACGGCATGATGATTCCCAACTATTCGAAACCCGACGACTGGGAGCGTTACAACGCCCTCGGAGTGACTCAATACGGCCAGATGACGGCTGGCAGCTACATGTACATCGGCCCGCAGGGCATCGTGCATGGCACCACCATCACCGTCCTCAATGCTGCCCGCAAGCTTGGTGGCGGCACGGCAGGTAAGCTTTTCATCACCGCTGGACTCGGTGGCATGAGTGGCGCCCAGCCCAAAGCTGGCGACATCGCCGGTGTGGTGTCCATTACTGCTGAAATCAACCCCGCTGCCACGCAGAAGAGATTCGAGCAGGGTTGGGTTGACGAGGTTCATGCCGATCTGGATGAACTCTTTGCTGCCGTGAACAAGGCACGCGACGCCAAAATTGCTCGCAGCTTCGCCTATCAGGGCAACGTCGTCGACCTCTGGGAATATTGTGCCGATAAAGGCATACAGGTTGACCTCGGAAGCGACCAGACCTCGCTGCATAACCCCTGGGCTGGTGGCTACTACCCCGTGGGAGTCTCCTTCGAGGATGCCAAGGTGATGATGGCAGAGAAACCTGAGCTCTTCAAGGAAAAAGTTCAGGAGAGTCTCCGCCGCCATGTTGCAGCAGTCAACAAACTTACCGCCAAGGGCATGTACTTCTTCGACTATGGCAACGCCTTCCTGCTGGAGAGCAGCCGTGCCGGCGCCGACATCTGGAATGCCGACAAGACCGCTTTCCGCTATCCTTCATACGTGCAAGATATTATGGGTCCCATGTGCTTCGACTACGGCTTTGGTCCTTTCCGTTGGGTCTGCACCAGCGGAAAACCCGAAGACCTCGACAAGAGCGACCATATTGCCATGCGTGTCCTCGACGAAATCGCTGCCACTGCCCCCGCCGAAATCCAGCAGCAGATGCGCGACAATATTCAGTGGATTCGCGGTGCCAAGGAGAATCACCTTGTCGTCGGCAGCCAGGCCCGCATCCTCTATGCCGACTGCGAAGGCCGCACCAAGATTGCCGCCGCCTTCAACGAGGCTATCAAGAAGGGCGAAATCAGCGCTCCTATCGTGCTTGGTCGCGACCATCACGATGTCAGCGGCACCGACAGCCCATTCCGTGAAACCTCCAACATCTACGACGGCTCGAACCGCTGCGCCGACATGGCCGTGCAGAATGTCATCGGCGACAGCTTCCGCGGCGCCACATGGGTATCAATCCACAATGGTGGCGGCGTAGGCTGGGGCGAGGTGATGAATGGTGGCTTCGGTATGGTGCTGGACGGTAGCGAGGCCTGCGACCGCCGTCTCCGCATGATGCTCCACTGGGACGTGAACAACGGCATCAGCCGTCGCAGCTGGGCCCGCAACGAGGGTGCCATGTTCGCCATCAAACGCGCCATGGCTATCTGCCCCGAGCTGAAGGTTACCATGCCCAACCTCGTCGACGACGACGTCCTCGAAGGACTCTTCTAAGAATGCTTAAATACTTGAATGCTAGATTGTTTGAGTGCTACGCAGTCACAATTTGCGACAGCGACTCAAACAATCAAGCATTCATTTTATCAAGGAGACCAACGCTTATCAAGGAGACCAACGCATTCCTGCGTTGGGGTAGTTTTTTTTTCCAGCGTGAAATGCAATAATAATTGGTGATAATCGTTATAAATAAAAAACAAGCATTATGGCAGAACCGATGACAATTACGATAGACCCTCAGCGTCAGCAACAGATTGAACGCTATTGCGCCTTGTCGGGCGTTAACAAGGACAAGGCGATGGAAGAATTGTGGAATCTGTGGGAGAACCTCATATATCACCCTTGGTCTGTGGATATTAAGAAAGACAAACGTAAGCAGAATACCTCAGATCTTGCGTGGTTCGACGAAATGCGAGCCAAGGCAGAGAGGAGAGAGACTCCAGAAATGTCAATGGAGGAGATAATTGAGGAAATCAAGAATATAAGGGCTGAACGTAGAGAAAAAGACGGTAAGCTATGAATGTCTTTGTTGTTATTGACACCAATGTGGTACTCTCAACCATGCTCACGAAAAATGCGACTTCTGCGACGGTGCGTGTGATGAGGGCTATGATGAACAATATTATCACTCCGCTATACAATAAGGAAATCTTGGAAGAATACTATGATGTATTGCATCGTAGTAAATTCAAACTGCAAGAAGAGGATGTAGAGAGAATGATTTCAAATATTGTTATGCGAGGTTATGAAGCGGAGCGGGTACATTCATTGGAGGAAATAAAAGATCCAAAGGATGTTGTATTCTACGAGGTCGCTCTTTCAAAGGAAGGAGCATACGTTGTCACTGGCAACATTAAGGATTTTCCTTCAACGCCTATTGTGGTGACACCGGCAGAGATGGTGAAGATTCTTGAGGACGCCAACCTGATTGAGCGGCTATAGCCAAGGAATCCAACGCATTCCTGCGTTGGGGTAACTTGTCATCTTTGTTAATGCATATTTTGGCACGGAAAAAACTGTCTGGTCGAACGATGCCTCTCAATCTTTCAATAATAACATCAGTAATATTTTGTACTAGCTTTTTCCCCACTTCCACCGCACGAAGAACATGCTCCGTTAGGCTTGCAATTTGGACATTCTAAAGTCCCAGAACCAAATTGGTAATTGATTCTATGTGTGCCATTGCATGATGAGCATTTTTCTGATTGGATGCCAGCACCTGTTTTAAAACTGTTTTATTGATCATTTTTCAAAATCCTCTTTTGAATTTTCGTTGCAAAATTACAAAATATTTTTTGAATAATGATTATTCTTGATTTGTAAAAATGAAAAAATAATTTTTGCTTTGAGTATTAGCACGAAAATCAATAGGTTATGTAATTGCTTTTCAAATTAGGCAGTTGGCATCCTTACAGGCCATAAGAAAAGCCACGGCAGGCGTACAGATGACACCTGCCGTGGCAGTGGGAGAAGACAGGGACTAATCCCATCCGTATTCATTGCCGCCGAAATGGTTCTGTTCGCTGTTGGTCTCATCCCAAGCCCATCTTTCGGTGCTGTTGTTGTCGTAATCACTGTCCGTGAATATGTTGTTGAACATGTGTATTCTGGTAGAGATGACAAAACCCTTCTCAACCTGAAAGGTGTCCACATTCAGTGTGGGCGATATATATTCTTTCTTGTTATTCATAACATTCTTTTTTGAGATTTGTGAATTATCGATAGAACTGCAAGTATTCATTAACACCAACGGTTAGAATTCGATAGGATGTATGTCGTACATGTGGTTGCGTTCAACTTCCACGGCTGAGGTGAATACCTTCTTCACACTGAACAGCTCAGTGCCTTCGTCGTCATAGCCTGTAACGTAGAGGTTCTTGACACTACTGACGGTGATGGGGATGCAGAACTTACGCTCATCAGTTTGGCTGAAAGAGACGCCGGGGTTATTTTCGTTGTAGTTGTAGAGGTCGAAGTTCATCACGCTGCAGTACTTGACGTTGAGGTTCTCACCCAATGGCATTGAGGGACCCATGGGAGCAGCCCATTTGGCATAATAGCGATTGTTAGCGACTTCATAGAAGACAGGATCTACTGCACCAGTGTTCTGGGCTATGACTCTCACTCTTGCGACAGAGACAGAAGAGGAGGAAGTCTTCTTGAGGGTGACGCGGAAGCCACCGGTGAGATGGCGGAAACCAAGCTGATTCTCATTTGGACCTGCTGTTGCCACCATGGGGAAGGCAATCTCGTGCTGGCCACCAGAGCGGAAAATGACAGAGAGGCTGTTGATGAACATGGTGTCGTTGACGAAATCGATGCCGTATTTGTTTGATGACTTGCCGGGATAGTAGGCCACCTTGTCACCAGTCATGTTTTCGGTGTCATCAAGGTAATATGCGCCAGAGGTTTCATCTTTTTGAATTGTTTTGTATACACCGTTAAGTTTCACGTACTCGCCCACAACCCACTGGGCTCCGGCGCTGATATTCGACGGGTTGACCAGTACCTTGGTGTTGTTGCTCATTTTCTCGGCGAAGATTCTGATGCGGCCATCGTTGTCCTTGCTGCAGCCGGCGAGGGTTGCGAGCAGCAGGGCGACGGTTAATATCTTTGTTTTCTTCATATCTATGTTTTTTTTCTGTTAGTTGTTGTTTTGTTTCCTGTCTGCCGGGGACTTGCGGGCCGTGGGGGCGCCGCAACTCCCCGTAGAGCAGGGCAGGGAACTGTTATCTGACTACGATTTTCTGTGTCTTTTCGCCGAGGCGGAGGATATAGACACCTGTGCCCGGGAACTGGCTTCTGTCAATGGTCAGCTGTGAATTGACCTCTTTGGCGAGGATTCTGCGACCGAGGGCGTCGAAGACCTGGAGAGTGCCTTCACCTTCGACAGTCCAGCCGCGGCCGTTCCAGAAGGCGAAGTCGCCGTCGGAGACGTTCTCGTCACCGGGGACGAGCTTGACGAGGAATCGTGAGGTGAGGTCGCTCAAGCCGGCGCTGAAGTGGTAGGAGGGCTGGCGGAGGAGGTCGATGTCGCTACCCGTCATCTTGTCGATGAGGTGGACATAGGAGAGGCCGCTGTTGCGGGCGTCGACGGAGAGGGTGTACTCGCCCTTGCCGCTGAAGGTCATGTCGAAGCTCTCGCAGTCGTTGCCGAGGGAGGCGATGGCATACTTCATGCCGTCGACGGGTATGCTGAGGGCGGGGGCGTTGGCCTCGAGGTGGCTGATCTTGGGCAGAGCGTCACCGTCGTCGAGCTTGGCGTAGGCCACATCAGTGTACTTTCCGTTGCTCACCGTGAAGGTGAGGGTGGTGGAGGCTGCAGGAACGCTTTGTGATTTGGAATTACCGGCCATGAGAGTAACACTGTTGGTGCTGCCGTCGTGGTGGATGAGGAAACCCTCAGCGACACCGATGGTGCCGTTATCGTTAGCAATCCAGGAGCCGTTGGCATCGAGATTGTAGAAGCTGCTGCTGTAGTTGATTTGGTGATCGAACGGGTTGCCAAGGAGGTTGAAGCCCTTGAGGTCGATGTCAGGGCAGGAAGCGGTGACGGCGACCTCTTGGTCGTTGGTGTTGGCGAAGCCGCTGAAGGTGATGTCAGCTTGGTTGCCGCGGCGATAGATATAACCCTTGCCCGTTTCGAGGACAGTGATTGAATTATTCCAAGTACCGTCAGCTTCGGTGTAGCCATAGAGGGAGCCTTCGCTAAGGTTCGTGACACCGTCGACAGTCTGGCCAAGGTTGCTGTTATGGACAGGCGAAGAGATGGCATACCACTTGTTGGGAAGGATGGTCTTCGCAATGACGGTAGGCACATACAGATTGACATCGTCGATATACCAACCGTGGGCATTATTGCCCTCATATTTGAAGCAAAGCTGGATATCCTGGCCTACATAAGCGGTCATGTCGATTGTTGTGACAACCCAAGACTGGCTTACTGATTCAGGTGACCAGAGTTCTGTCCAGGCGCCACCATTGACGGAAACAAGAACACTGTTCTTATCATACGAGCTAACAAATCTATTATACGACGAGAAGCTCAAAGTGGCCGGTGTTCCATCAATGTGGATGGTCGGAGTGTACAGATATATAGGACCATAAAAGTAACTATATGCACAAGCAGAACCTGTGTTAGAATATTGTGTACTTCTTTGCCAGTTATCGTTATTATGGGCAGGATCTCCAACACTCCAGCAGATTGGCGGGAAGGTGATACCCTCGAAGCCCTCGAAGAACGAGTTGTCAGCATCGACAACGGTAGTCTCGCACTCGGTGGTGAAGGCGTTGGCGACCTCGAGGAGTTTGGTGGCATCGCAGTCGGGAACAATCTTCACGTCGTACACGGTGGCGGCATCAAGACCATTGATGGTGGCAGTGGCAGCGTTGACAGTTTCGCTGGCAGTTGCGGGATATTCGGCATCGGCGTGCTTCTTCACAAAGACCTGCCAAGCGGTGTTGCCGTTACCGGCAGTCCAGCTGAAGGTAGCCTCGTGAGCGGTGACAGTACCCTGAGTGAAGGCCGTCGGAGCGGCGCAAGCCTCGATGGTGGTGAAGTTCTTCTCTTCGCTCCATGCACTGAAGCCTTCGCTGCCACAATTGGACTTCACCTTCACGGTGTAGGGAGTCTCGGGATTAAGGCCTGAAAGAGTGTAGGGGACACTGGTAACATTATTCTCTACCTCGGTGAAGTCGGTTTCGCCATCGGCCTTGTAGGCGACTACGTAAGAGGTGCCACCGATTACGGTCCAACTCAAATCGACACTATTGTGAGTTATGGTGCTATTTTCAACAGCGAAATTCTCAGGAGCAGGGCAGGCAACCAAGGTGGTGAAGCCCACAATGTTGCTGGCGGGGCTGGAAGTGCTGCCGCAGACACCCTTCACACGCACCACATACTGAGTCTCGGGTTCAAGGGTGTTGATAGTGTATGGGCTGGTGGCATTGGCGGCAAGCTCATTCCAAGAATAGGTGGGATTGTACTCGGCTGTGATGGTGACATCGTCAAAATACCAGTCATTAATATTATAAGAGTTTCCATTGTAATATATGCAGAATATGACATTGGAATTACCCATATCGGAAGTGGAAATCACTTCACTAATGGAGGCACTGGCATCAGCAGAGTAGGACTGGTTCCAACCTTCATTCCAGGTTGTACCACCGTCAGAACTGGTGGCAATACCAAGAGTGTGAGATCCAGAGTAATTGTCTAAATTGTGTTTGAACGAGAATGTGACCTCTGTAATGCCTGTCAAGTCTATTGCAGGAGTAACCAGGCGGGAGATACCGTTAAAAGCAGGAGTCCAGTTTAATTTCATCTCATTAGCATCGCCACCAGCATTGTCAGTAGTAGAAACCGACCAGTTAGAGGTACCAAGACCCATGATGCTCCAGCCCTCAGGCATACTGCCGCCTTCGAAACCTTCGTTGAGGAGGGTGGTGAGGCCAACCATGGGGCCTTCGGCATATTCGATGGTGTAGCTGTCGTTCTCGCTGTTGCCATTCCAGGTGATGGTGGCGCCGTGGGCGGTCTCACTATTGTCGGTCACAACCAGGTTGGTGGGAGCGGGGCAGGTGGCCTCGGTCTGGAAATAGGTTGTGTTGACAAGTTCGGGGCTGGGATAGCCGTTGGCGCAGTTGGTCATGACCTTCACGGTGTAGTTGGTACCCTGTGTGAGGCCTTCGATGGTGTAGGGGTTCTCGGTGACATTCTGATCACAATTAAAGTTTTCTTCGCCTTCGGCCTTGTAGCAGACAGTCCATGAGGTGGCATCGCCGTTTTCGGTCCAGCTAACGGTAAGGCTGCTGGTGGTGCTGTTTACGAGAGTGAGGTCGGTGGGAGCAGCGCAAGCGATGTCGGTGGTAAAGTCGATGACGTTGCTGACTTCGCCATAGTCGTCGTTGCCGCAGTCAGCCTTGACGCGAACCCAGTAGTGGGTTTCAGGGGTCAGACCATTGAGTACAAAGTCACTATGACTGTCGGCACCTACGGTCTGCACATCAGTGAAGTTCACATCAGTGGCGTACTCAACCACCCAGGTATCCTGGTTGTCGTCAACCAGCGACCAGCTGAGTTCGGCAGAAGTGGCCCCGACATTGTCATAAGTCAGAGTGCCCACGGGGAAGCAGGAAGGAGCCTCCTCGATTGTGATGTCATCAACATAGGTGGCATTGCCATAGTAGCTCTGTCCCTCGAAGATAAGATATACGGTGCCGGTAAGAGTGGTTTGCGGGATGTAGAAATCGTAGTTGTACCAGCCGGCTCCCGATTCTATTCTCGGATAGGCTATGCTGTAATTACGTGAATAATGTCCAAATTCGACAGCATTGGCATCGATGGTATCGGTGTTGCTGGCATAGACCTTGAATCCTTCGGGGTTAGAACTTGAGGAGTTACGATAAATCCAGAACGATACATGGTAGCCATTAGAGGAACTGAAGTTCATAGGCGGGAAGACAAGCATGGTCTTGGCAGGGTTGCTGCTGTTACCCTTGTCCGGAAGAAGCAGAATCTGGCTACCAGTATGATAATTGCTGGTAGAGGTACCCCAAACACGGTCTGAGTAGTTGCCTGTCTGGACAGTGGCTTGGTTGCGCCAGCAGTTACCAAGTTGGTTGGTAGTCGGTGCATATGCGTTGGGGGGGAATCCCTCAGTGGTTTCAAAGCCGTAGCTGATGGGGAAGACGTCGATGGCGTCGCACTTGGTGGTGAAGTTCAGCGTTGTTGACCAAGCCTCGGTGTTGCAGGTGGCCTGCACCTGGACTTGGTAGGGGGTGTTGTTGGTCAATGCAGTGATTGTATGAGGAGAAGTCACATTATTCTCGGTGATCCAGTTCTCGCCGTCATCGCTGTAACGCAGGTTGAAGCTCGTCTGGCCGTAGGTGTTCCAGCTGATGGTGGCGCTGTTGGTAGTCACACTGCTGGCGGCAAGACCGTCGGGAGTCTGGCAGGCAGATGCGGTGGTGAAGGTGAAAGCCGAACTCCAGTTGCTGAGACCGTCGGCGCCGCAGTTGTCGCGCACCCAGACCTTGTACTGTGCCCCTGCCGCAAGGCCGGTGATGTCTTGCGAAGTTGCTGTGATGCCAGATATCAGGTTCGGAGCAGCAGGCTCGACGGGTACAGCGTTAACCGTTACCGTATCCCAGTAGATGTCGTAGCTCTGGTGCAGGGTGTTGCTGGCCACGGCATTCCAGCTGGCAGTGGCTTGGCTGCTGGTGATGCTGGCGTTATCTACGGCAAGGCCTGTGGGAGTCACGTTGCCGGCGAGGGTGGTGAAGGTGGCCTTGTTGATGCACCATGAACTCATGCCGTCCTCGTTGCCGCAGTTGGCGCGGACGTATGCGTAGTAGGTGGTGCTTTGGCTCAGGCCTTCGATGGTGGCGGGGTTGGTTGTCACGTCGACAGGAGTCACCTCGTCGGGGTTGAAGTCGGAGGTGGTACTGTAGGCAATCTGCCAAGCGTTCTGACCTTCTTCGCCGTTGGTCCAGCTCAGAGTGGCGGTGTGGGCAGTGGTTCCGGTAGCAGCAAGATTCTTGGGCTTGCGGCAAGTGGGGATAGGCTCGACAACAAAGTTGTCCATATAGGTGGAACTGCAGTAGCGACTCTCGCCGCGCAGGATAATGTAGCAGTTGCCGCTCATGCCAATGGGCAGTTCGTAAGTGTACCAACCATCTGCGGCTTCTGCAGGAATTGAGCCGTTTGCCTCATTATACTGACGCGGAATGAAAGCCAACTCGGTGGCGCCTTCAATTTCGCCGTCGGTGCTGGCAAAAACGCGAATACCTTCATACGGATTGTCTGAAGGACTATAGGTACTGTTGGAACGATAGACATCAATAGTGAACTGATAGTTGGCATTCGGAAGTGTCATCAAGGGTAGTTGCAGTTTGGTCAGAGTACCACTGTTCATATCTGGCAACTGCAGTTGATGAGTGGTGTTGTTACCCATAGTGGAAGTGTTTACCTTGAAAATCTGAGTTCCATTACCGGAGATAAGCTCGTTCACCCAGCAGAGAGCATTGAAGTTGCCAGCGGTATAGTTCTCGAAGTTCTCGCTCCAGGGGAAGGTGGTTACTGCATCGCACTCGGTGGGGAAGCTGATGCCGCCGATCCAGGGGCTCTGTTCTGCATCGCTGCAGTGGGCGCGAACCCAGACATAGTAGATGGTGGAGGCGGCGAGGCCTTCGATCTCGGCTGGGATGGAAGTAGCATGAGCTAAAGGCTCTGTGCTGTGGGTGGGGGCTACGTTCTCGGTGGAGTAGTAGAAATCCCATTGCTGCTCGCTGGCGCCAGCGGTCCAGCTGAGGGTGGCGGAGTTGGTTGTGCTGCTGACGAATTGCAGGCCGGAAGGCTCGGTACAGTTGGGGATGGGCTCCACGAGGATGTCGTCGATATAGACACCGTTGTTAGACCTGCTGCTGTTGGCGGCATCAATCATGATGGCGAGATAGTCGCCAGAACCCTCGATGTTGTAGGTGAATTCCTGGTAGGTGGTGGTAAGAGCCTGCTCGAAGACACCAGCCTCAATTTCGAAAGGCGCGAAAGTGCTGGCATCGGACGGGTCAGTCATACGGCCAATCTTGAAGGTGCTGGAAGCACTGTAACCGCGAGCCTTCAATTTGATGCGCGTCCCGTCGAGGTGACTCATCGCAGGCAGAATGGCATACTGCGGCTGCGGGTCGTAGGAATAATAAGAATAGAACTTCAGGCAGTTTGGTGTGGAGCTGGCATAGTTGGTGGTAGTATAATAATAAGCTGAGGGAAAGACAGAATAAGTGTTGTATGTAGTTGTGTTAATGGCTTTCCAGCAGATGGGAAGTATTCGGGTGGTAGGAGCTGTATAATTCGAAGGGACGCTTAAACCGTCGAAGTTCTCGGTGAAGACATGGTCTTGATCAATAGTCATAGCTTCGCACTCGGTGGGGAAGGAGATGGGGTCGCTCCATGAACCGTAGTCGTTTCCGCCGCAGTAGGCGCGGACACGCACATAGTAGATGGTGGCGTTGGTGAGGCCGGTCATATCGTAGGTGGCAGCAGAGACGATATCTTCTGTTGCACCCTCAAAGTTGCTGGCAGTGCTGTAGGCAACCTGCCACTGTGTGGCTTCGCCGGCAGTCCAGGTGAGTGTGGCGCCATCGGTGGTGATATTGCTCGGTGTAAGATTGGTCACATCGTAGGGGCAGGCAAAACGTGAGATGGTGACGTTGTCGACAGCGGCAGGAGGATTGGAGCCACCGCCGTTATCGTTACGCCATGCAAAAACCAAATAATAGTTGCCGGCAGCAACATTGATGGCAACAGATTTGTTTTGCCATGCGGTAACCAAATTCAATTTGCCGCCGCCGTCCAAGGCAATCCAGCCTGTGGGAAGGGCTGTTGAACTGAATCCGGAAGGAGTGCTTGTTCCAGCGGTGAGGGTCACCGAAGCGGGCACCAAGGCTACTCTCATATAGTCGTAAGAGCTTTCGCCAGAGCCATTCCAGTCGTAGTTGAACTCGTATTTGCCATCAGCAAAGTTAAGAAGTTTGGTGGCATATATCATGGTATAACTATGATTATATGCATTAGTGGCTCCACCGTCGTTGGAGACATAGAGGGCGTGAGTGCCACCGTTGTTAGTGGCAGTACCCCACGCCCATGCATTGGAGAGGGTTCCGTTGATGAGTTCCCAGTCGCAGGAAGCACCTTCGAAATCGTCGCTCCAGCTGTCGCCGACGGCCACAGCAACGGCGGTAGTAGAGAAAGAAATAGGGTTGCTCCAAAGGCTATTTTCGGAAGTGCCGACAGAGCGTACCTTCACAGTGTAACCAGTAAGAGGTGTAAGGCCTGTAAATGTGTAGGGGTTTGTCGTGACATCGATGAGGTTGTTTTCATCATCGTTCACGCATATTTGCCATGTGGTGGCAGTACCGTTCTCAGTCCAGCCAAGTGTAGCTTGATTGTGAAGTATATCGGTCACATTCAAACCTGATGGTTTGGGAGTGGCTGCAGGAGTTTCGTAGCTGAAAGTAACTTTGGGGAGGAAGTTGCGTTGTGAATTGCGGGTGTATGAAGCACCGTTAGCGGTGACTCCGACAAAATACCATGAGTTCCAGCTGGCAGCGGCATGGTTGAGGTCGACAAGCAGGTTGCCGCCGTGGTAGCTGTAGCCATCATCAAATTCCAAGGTCAGGGTTCCTGTCGAGCAGTCGAAGTAGCCTTGATACACTTGGGTCAGGGCGGTAGAGTTGTCAAGACCGTTGAGTGTGGTCGATGATGTTTCGCCTAAAGAGACAGTCCAAGTACCTAAGCGGCTGGCAGCAGTATTGGATCCATTGTTGGCACTTTGGTCGATGTAGAACACCATTTGGGTGATTGACTTGCCGTCCATTTCGGCAAGCTCTGTAGCCGGGTAAATCAATTGGTTGTGCTGGGCACCATCAGCATTGTAGCCTTCAAATGGTACATACGGGTTGTTCGATGTTGCGTTTTCGTAGACGGTCAGCGTTTCTTGTGCTCTCAAGCCCAACGGGGCGAGCAGCACAAAGGCGACAAAGGCGAGTTTCAATGCCACTTGTCGCAGTGTCGTTTTTTTCATTTGAGTAATTTTTACCATAATGAATTTGATTTAAGTTATTAATTGTTTGTTGAAATGTTGGTTGTTATTCTGTTTGTAATCAGTCTCGTTTTCAAAAACTCGTCAAGCGTGACAAGATTCAGCTTCGGGAACTGGGTTGTGCGCAAAATGTTGAAATGTCCATCTTCCGTTACCAAGTAGTCAGCACCTGCTGCGAAAGCACAGTCAATGAACTTGTTGTTTGTTGTACGGTGTCCGAAAGTGCGATCCACGAAGTTCCTCCATCTGCTTCTCGTCCCATTGTCCACTCTCCCATAGAGCATCCATCTCGTCGTCCACTTGCTTGGCATAGAAAGCGGCAAGCTGGTCTTTCAGCTGTTCGAGACCGAGGGCTGACTTGATGTGTGACACAAGATTGAACACGTGTACCTGCGCCGGGCTAAAAGTGATTGTTTCCAT
>CACZUZ010000011.1 GCA_902784465.1 uncultured Bacteroidota bacterium | reverse complement strand
ATTATTTTCCGCACTTTTGTGCTGTAAATAATGGTTAATTACTCCGATGCCGAAATCAGCCTCGACGGCTGACAAGGCAACATGCGGCATATTACATACCGCTAGAGAGAAGCATCCTTTTGACGCGCTTCTCGTCATCACGGCTCACGAGAGTGGTGTGGTCGAGGTTACGCTTCTGAGTAGTCTCCTTCTTGGTCAGAATGTGACTGTGATAGGCATGCTTTCTCTTAATCTTACCAGTGCCGGTGAAAGCGAAACGCTTCTTGGCACTCGATTTAGTTTTTAATGTAGGCATTGCTTTACTGTTTAATAAGGTTTAAAAGTTTATGATGGCATAGTGGACATGGATGACACTCTGCGTGACGCAGAGCACTAGCATGCCACTTCTGCATTATGTGCTATTTTTTGGGGGCGATGAGCATGAGCATGCGCTTGCCCTCGAGTTTAGGCATTTGCTCGGGCTTGCCGTATTCGAGCAGAGCCTCGGCGAATTTCAGCAGCTGAGCCTCACCCTGTTCCTTGTAGAGGATTGCACGCCCTTTGAAGAAGATGTCGACCTTCACTTTGTTACCCTCCTTGAGGAAACGGATGGCATGGTTGAGTTTGAATTCAAAGTCGTGGTCGTCGGTCTGCGGGCTAAGGCGTATCTCTTTGATAACCACCTTGCTCGACTTGGCCTTCATCTCTTTCTGCTTCTTCTTCAGCTCATAGTTGAACTTCTGATAGTCAACGATTTTGCAGACTGGTGGCTGTGCATTGGGCGAAATCTCGACAAGGTCAAGTCCTTGGTCGTAGGCCATGCGGAGAGCATCGCGAATATCCATAATGGTGGGTTCCATGCCGTCGCCCACGACACGCACTGCAGGGGCGGTGATGCGGTCGTTGATACGGTGGTCGGGGTCCTTCTTGACGGGTCCACGGGAGCGTTGACCCTTATTAGGTTGAGGTTTGAAAGGTGCTGCCAATAAAAGTTTAAAATTTAGAGTTAAAAATTAAAAAAGAATAATAACAACTATGTTTTTTTATTATTTTTTTGAGTTAATTACAAATCAATCGTTCTTCATAACATCCACAAACAAAAGAAGTTGACATAATATTACAACTTCTTTTGAATGGGCTTATGGAATGCAAAGATACAAATAAAGTTTAATGTTTGAATAAAGTTTTGAGATTTTCATCAAGCTTCGGGGGAGAGAGCCTTAGAGTCGATGTCTTTGCGTATCACCGTAATGAAGTCCTCCAGCTTGCTGGGGCCTTTGTCGCCGGCTTTGCGGTTCCATACCGATACCGTCCCTTCCTCGGACTCTTTCTGTCCGACGATGAGCAGATAGGGAATGCGCTGAAGGCGTCCCTCGCGAAGCTTGTAGCCGATCTTCTCGGAACGCTCATCGACCGATGTGCGAACTCCAGCCTTACGAAGTTCGGCGTTGACGCTGTTGGCATAGTCGAGGAACTTCTCTGAGATTGGGAGTACACGCACCTGCTCGGGGCAGAGCCATGTGGGGAATGCACCCTCGTATTTCTCTACCAACCAGGCGAGAGTGCGCTCATAGCATCCGATGCTGGTACGGTGGATGACGTTAGGACGCACCTTGTTGCCGTTCTGGTCGATGTAGAACATGTCGTAGCGCGGAGCCAGAAGGGCATCCCACTGGATGGTAATCATGGTGTCTTCCTTGCCATAGACGTTCGAGGCGTTGATGTCGACCTTGGGGCCATAGAAGGCAGCCTCGTCATCGTCCTCGACGAAGGGGATGTTGAGTTCGTTGAGGATGTCGCGGATGTGCTGCTGGCTGGCCTCCCAATCTTCGGCGGTGCCGATATATTTCTTGGTGTTGGCGGGATCCCACTTGGAGAGGTGATAAGTCACATCATCCTGTAGCCCGAGGGTGGTGAGGCAATACTTGGCCAAGGCAAGGCACTTCTTGAACTCTTCGACCATTTGGTCCGGGCGGACGATGAGGTGCCCTTCGGAGATGGTGAACTGGCGGACGCGGGTCAGACCGTGCATCTCGCCGCTGTCCTCGTTGCGGAAGAGCGTCGAGGTCTCGCTGTAGCGTTTGGGCAGGTCGCGATACGACTTGGGAGATGCCTTGTAGACGAAATACTGGAAGGGGCAGGTCATGGGGCGCAATGCCAGCACCTCGGGGTCCTCGGGGTCGCCGATGACGAACATACCGTCGCGGTAGTGCTGCCAATGGCCGGAAATCTCGTAAAGGTCTTTCTTGGCCATGAGAGGTGTCTTGGTGCGGATATAGCCCCACTCGTTATCCTCGAGGTCTTCAATCCAACGTTGCATTGTCTGGACAATCTTGGCACCCTTTGGGAGCAGCAGCGGCAGGCCCTGTCCAATGACATCGACTGTGGTGAACAGTTCCAACTCGCGACCCAGCTTGTTGTGGTCGCGGTTCTTGATGTTCTCGAGATACTCAAGATGAGCTTCGAGATCCTCCTTGCTGAAGAAGGCGACACCAAAGATGCGGGTGAGCGACTTGCCGTTGCGGTCGCCACGCCAGTAGGTGGCCGAGTTGGCTATCAGCTTGAAGCCCTTGATGAGACGGGTGTTGAGCAGGTGGGGGCCGGAGCAGAGGTCGTCGAAATCGTCCTGGCTGTAGATGGTGATGCGGGCATCGGGGGCGATGGCGTCGAGCAGTTCGAGCTTATAGGGTTCATTCTTCTCCTCGAAAATCTTGCGAGCCTCGTCGCGGGACACGATTTTGCGTTCAAGGCGAGTAGCCTTTTTGATGATAGATTTCATCTCCTTCTCGATGGCGTCAAGGTCTTCGCGGTTGAAGGGACGGAAGTCGAAATCGTAGAAGAAACCCTTGTCAGTCGAAGGACCGATGGTGAGCTTTGCCTCGGGGAAGAGATGCTTTACAGCCTCAGCCATGATGTGAGCCGTGGTGTGACGAAGGATAGCCAGCGATTCGGGAGCCGTTTTATCCAACAGCTCAATCTCGCAATCCCTGTCAACAATATCCCTCAAATCGACAACTTTGCCGTCAATCTTGGCAGCGCAATAGTTGTTCAAATCTTCTGGCTTTACTTTCAAAATCAAATCTATTATCGAGCACGGGGAAGCTACCTGAACCTTACCCAGTTGATTTATAGTGATATCCATATTATATTTTTTTTATTTTTTTTACCTTTAAAAATGCAAAAGTACACAAAACTTTTCATACAGAAAAGTTTAATTGTCTAGGATAAGTGAAAAAAAACGCATGAACCACAAAAAATGGCACTTCTATTCGGAAAAAAGGTGTAAATTTGCAGAGCCAAAGCAACCCATCTTTTTATTTATCTACTTGTTTTGCAACAATATCACAACTTTCACCAAATAATATTCAGCTATTAACTTATGATAAAGACCCCCGTAAAAGGCATGCCGGAACAGATGCCGGCAGACATGGAAATAAGAGAATACGCACTGCGTCTAATCAAGGAGACCTACGGCAACTTCGGCTTCTCGCTGATAGAGACTCCCGTCATCGAACATATCGAGAACCTGACAAATAAGCAAGGCGGCGAAAACGAGTCGCTGATATTCAAGATACTGAAGCGCGGTGAGAAACTGAAAGAGGCTGACAGTCAGGACGAGCTGTGCGACAGTGGTCTGCGCTACGACCTGACGGTGCCGCTGAGCCGATTCTTTGTCAACAACCAGAACCTGCTCCCCTACCCCTTCAAAGCCATGCAGATAGGCAGCTCGTTCCGAGCCGACAAGCCGCAGAAAGGTCGCTTCCGCCAGTTTACACAGTGCGACATCGACATCATCGGCGACGGCAGCAACCTTGCCGAGATTGAGCTCATCTCCGCCACCGCCGAGATGCTGCACCGCTTGGGCATGGGCAATTTCAAAATCCGTGTCAACGACCGCCGCATCCTCAAAGCCATGTCGGCAGCCTGCGGATTCGATGCAGAGCAGTTTGACGAGATATGCATCATCCTCGACAAGCTCGACAAGATTGGTGTCGAGGGAGTTGCGGAGCAGCTGCGAGGCATGGGACTCGGCGAAGAGGGCATAGCCAAATACAGTGCCATGCTGGCCGAAGGCACCGACTTCGAGACCAGCAAGACATTCACCGACAAGCACTTGTCGGGAAGCCTTGATGCCGCCATAGCCGAAAACATGGAGACCATCATCAGCTGTGTGCGTTCCATCGTCGAGGGCAAGGGCAGCATCGTCTTCGACCCCTCGCTGGTGCGCGGTATGGGTTACTACACCGGTCCCATCTTTGAAATCGAGCTTATTGACAAGAAGAACTATTCGTTCAGCATCGCCGGTGGCGGACGCTACGACGAGATGATAGGCAAATTCAGCGACGGCAAGATTATGGCGCCGGCCTGCGGATTCAGCATCGGTTTCGAGCGCATAGTCACAATACTGAAAGACAAGGGCTTCAAGATTGAGCGCAAAGGAGAGTCGGTGGCATACCTATTGAAAGCTGGTCTGCCAGGCGAACGCATCCGCGAGGTCATCGTCGAGGTGAACCGTCTGCGCGACGAAGGCAACCGTGTACTCATCAGTCCGAGAGCCAAAAACATCAAGGCACAGATAGAGAAGCTCGAGGAATACGGCTACACAAGAATCGTAAAGATTGAGAATTAAATACATTCCCGTACAGGCTCAGTGTCCGTTGACAATGAGCCTGTACGGGAAATTGCATTGATAGCATTTATTCCATCGATTGCCGAAGAGACAATGCCGCCTGCGTAGCCTGCACCTTCGCCACAGGGGTAAAGACCGTGAAGCTGAGGATGCTGCATAGTGTCGCGGTCGCGGGGGATGCGCACAGGCGATGATGTTCGGCTTTCGACAGCCAGCAGGCTTGCCTGTTCGGTGTAGAAGCCTTTCATCTTACGCCCGAAGTCGCGGAAAGCTCGACGAAGGGAGTCGCATATAAAGGACGGAAGCATGGCATCAAGATCGCCATACACATATTCGCCCATGTAGTTGCTTCGGTTAAGGCGACCGGTAGACCGACGCTCGCAGAAGTCGGTGAGCCGTTGTCCCGGGGCTTTAAGTCCACCGCCGGAAGCCCTGAATACGGATGCCTCCACCTCCTGCTGGAAACGCAGCAAAGCAAGAGGATCAGAGAGATTAGGGCTTTTGGTTTTGGTATTCTGCATCAGGTCTTCCAGTCCTACGGTGACAGCTATACCGCTGTTGGCGAAAGCCGAGCTGCGACTGGCGTTGCTCATGCCGTTGACCACCTGTTCGCCTTCGGCAGTGGCGGCGGGCACGATGACGCCGCCTGGACACATACAGAACGAGAAGACTCCATGTTGCCGATTCGGTCGACCAGATTTGCTGCTTCCGGAACAGACCTGTGTGGTAAGGCTGTATGTTGCCGGTGGCAAGAGGGGAGAATAGTTAGTGCCGTGGTATTGAATTTCGTTGATTAGCTGTTGAGGATGCTCCACCCGAACACCCATAGCAAAAGGTTTTGCCTCGAGCAGCCAACCTTTGCGTTGAAAGAGATAGTAGATATCGCGTGCCGAATGGCCTGTGGCGAGGATGACAGCATCGCCTTCCACTCTGCCACCATCGGCAAGTTGAACACCACGGACGTTCATGTCGCCGTCGACAAGCAGATCCCCCACCCGACAGCCGAAATAGATCTCGCCACCGTGTCCAATGATGGTGCGTCGTATGTTGGCAATGATGGGGCTAAGGCGGTCGGTGCCAATATGAGCGTGGGCGTCAATCATTATCTTGGGATTGGCGCCATGCTCAACAAACTTGCGTAACACCGCCGAAACATCGCCGCGTTTGGTGCTGCGGGTGTAAAGCTTGCCGTCGCTGTAGGTTCCCGCGCCACCCTCGCCGAAGCACCAGTTGCTGTCGCTGTCAACATGTCCGTTACGCACAATGGCTGTGATATCCTTGCGACGGTTTTCCACAGCCTTGCCACGTTCGATGACGATGGGTTTGAGTCCAATTTCCAGTGCTCGCAATGCGGCAAAGAGTCCCGCCGGGCCAGCGCCCACAATCACGATGCGACGGCTGTTGGCGACATACTGGTAACGGGAACTGTAATCAGGTGCAACATATTGTTCGCCTGTCATATATACCTCAGCCTGACAATGGTAGCGTATTCCACGGCGAGAGTCGAGACTTCTCCGCACAATTTCCACATGAACAATGTCACCTACAGGCATCCTCAACGAGTGAGCCGCCGCTTCATGCAGCAGTCCGTCATTGAAATACTCTTCAGGTGTGATATTTAAATCAACAGTTTTCAAGTGGATTATCCTTCGAAGGTGAAGCCAAGCATGAAAGTGCGGGTGTTTATGAAATCGACCGAACGAGTGTACAGGTCATCGTCCGGAATCTTTAGGTCGGAGATGCCGAAGGTCATTTTCATTTCGATAGCGAACTTCACATATCGCATATAGAAATCGAGACCCACACCGACGCTGTAGCGCAAATCACTGGTATTAAGTCGTATAATCGACTGGTCGTTGTTGTTTTTGTTGTTTCGCATCGAGGCGAAGTCGAAGCCATAGCTGCCACCGGCGGTCAGGTAAGGTCTGAAATTGCGCCACCGGAAGGCACGGAACTTGATGTCGATAGGTATCTCGCCGTAGACCGACTCGACGTTACGCTTTTTGTCTGCACCGGGATGAGCCATCATGTATTCGGGCGACCAGCTGTAGTTTATCGTACGGTTTATGAGCGTAAGGCCCGGCAAGATGCGGAGGTTGAAGTAGTTGCTGAGACGGAAGTCTGCCAGCACGGCAAGATGGAACCCAGGAGTGTAGTAGGAAGTGGTGCCATACATTGACGCCCTCACCGTATCATCGAGGGTATAGGCATCCTCAAATTTCGACTGGGTGTAGCCAATCTGGATGCCATAGTGGATCTTCTTTTTGTCGAAACCGGCAAGGTACTGCACCTGAGCACGCAGAGTGCCAAAACTGGCAGCGAGAAGCAATAGAATGACAATATGTCGTCTTGTAATATGCATATAATTTCCCAACTAACGCCATTGTCGTACAAATATTATGTGAAGACAAAAAAAAGGGAATTAGCCGAACCGGCTGATTCCCTATATTATCAGTTGACAATCTACAATTATTATTTGCAGACCAAGCTGTAAGTGTCGCTAGCAATGACGTATTCCTCATCGGTTGTGACGACAACGACAGCCATCTTCGAGTCGGGGGTTGAGAGGATGATATCCTCGCCCATGACGTTGTCGTTCTTTGAGAAATCGACCTTGATGCCGAGGCACTCCATGTTCTCGAGGATAGGACGACGCATGAACCATGCGTTCTCGCCGATGCCGCCGGTAAAGAGGAGCAGGTCGCAGCCGCCCATCTCGGCCATGTAGCCGCCGATGTAGCGTTTCACACGCTGAGCGAACATGTCGAAGGCATAGGTGGCACGTTCGTCGCCAGCATCGCGGCCGGCGCGGATGTCGCGCATGTCCTGCTTGTCGCCGCTTATACCGATAAGGCCGCTCTGCTTGTTGAGTATCTTGGTGATGTCTTTCCAGTCCTTGCCATTCTCAACAATTTCTTTTTTGATGATGAACTCGATAACGCCGGGGTCGACATCGCCGGGGCGGGAGCCCATGATAAGGCCTTCGAGGGGGGTCATACCCATGGTGGTATCGAAGCTCTTGCCGTGGTCGATGGCGCAGATAGAGGCACCGCTGCCGAGGTGGCAGGAGATAATCTTCAGGTCGTTCCAATCCTTGCCTATCATCTTGGCAGCCTTCTCGGCCACGAACTTGTGACTGGTGCCGTGGAAGCCATAGCGACGCACACCGTATTTCTGGTAGTACTCGTAAGGCAGACCATAGAGGTAGGACTTGGGAGGCATGGTGCTGTGGAAAGCGGTGTCGAAAACGGCCACCTGAGGCACGCCGGGCAGCACTTCGCGCATGGCGTAGATACCAGCCAGATTGCCAGGGGTGTGCAGAGGAGCCAAGTGGGTCAGGGCCTTGATTTTCTCAATAACCTCGTCGGTAACGACAACACTCTTGTCGAAGGTCTCGCCACCGTGAGCCACGCGGTTGCCGACAGCGCCAATCTCTTTGAAGTCGGAGATGACACCCATTTCCTTGTCGATAAGGGCGTTGAGGACTATCTTAATACCGGCGGTATGGTCGGGGATAGGCACCTGCTCGTAGTGTTTCTGTCCATTCCACTTGTGGGTGAACTCGCCCATCTCCAAGCCGATGCGCTCCAACAAACCTTTTGCCATCACTTGAGCATTGTTCGCCATGTCTACCAACTGGTACTTGATTGACGAACTGCCGCAATTAAGAACTAATATTTTCATTGATAAATCTGTTTGTGTTATTTAACTATTTTGTTTTCTGACAAATATTAAAAATAAACCATTTCACTTCAAAATTCAAAGGTACACTTTTTTTCGAAATCCGATGCAATAATTAAAAAAATTAACATTCGGCGACTTGTTCCTTGCTTTTCTCGTACTTCTCGCCAATGAAACGGAGAAATACAAGAGTCAACATCATATCTCTCTTCTCAAAGAAAGAACCAGAGTTCTTAGCCTGTCGAAGTATATCCCTGCACTTGAACAGAATAGCATCAAGGTTCAGCGTATCTTCTTTTGTTTTTTTTGCCATTTCGTTATTTTTTCAACTAGTAACTCCCTGATTTTAAAAATTTTGGGATTAATCTTCATTTGGTATATATTGATGTCTGGATTGCATTTGCGGGCAAGGGTATAGTTTCCTCATCAAACGGATGGTCGCGTAGATCTTGGGGTGCCAAATTATTTTTTGCAAATTTACGCAAATTTTTCAATACCAACGTCTTAAAGACATGGCTCAATCTGTAAATACGCAAAAATCAACTGATTAGGAGATGATAATTCTTGCTAAAAGGTGCTAAATATCAGATAATTTGGCCTGTTTTTTTACAAATTATCTTATTTTTAATAAAGTAATCAACTATGAACATAATAATATTCAAAATCAACAAAATGAATATTCAACAAAGGCGTTATCAGCTTTGGTGTCTGTATAGTCATATTGACCAAAGCTTTCAAGCGAGCAGAATAGGAAAAGCCTAGCGGATTTAAATCTTGTCGCCGACTTGTTTCTGCATGACGATGGCGCAGGAGGCGTCGCCGGTGATTGACATCACGGTGCGGCCCATGTCGATGATGCGGTCGATGCCGGCGGCAACGGCAACACCTTCGACGGGGATTCCGGCAGAGGCGAAAACCATAGCCATCAAGGCAAGGCTGCCGCCTGGAATGCCAGGAGTGCCTATGGATGCCACCGTGGAGGCGAAGGCTATGGCGAGATACTGACTCATGGTCAGGTCTATGCCACAGCAGGTGGCGATAAACACTGATGCCACACCAAGATAGATGGCTACACCATCCATATTGATGGTCGCTCCCAACGAGAGCACGAATTGCCCAATATCTTTTTTGACGCCCAGTTTCTCGGTGCATTGCATTGTATAAGGCAGCGTAGCCACCGACGAGTCGCTGGAAAAGGCGAACAACATCGCCGACTGCATGCCCTTGAAAAACCTCAGAGGGGAAAGGCCGCCCAAGACTCCGACAGCAGACGAATAGACCACGCCGGCATGGATGGCAAAACAGAGATAGGCCAGCAACAACAAGGCAACGTACGAGCCAAGTACCGCGGGGCCGTTGTCGACAACGACAGGTGTCAGCATGCAGAACACCCCTATTGGTGCCAATGCCATGATGTATTCCAAAATCTTGCCAATGACATCGTTGAAACTGAGTGTAACCTTGCGAGCCATCTCTCCTTTGTCGCCCACATGGACCATTGCGATGCCAAAGAAAAGGGCAATGACTATGACTTGCATCATAGTCATGGAGCTCATCGGCAGAATGATATTGTTGGGAAACATATTGACAATCTGGTCCATCACCGACAACTGTGGTACTTCGATGCTTTCAGCAGTATCTTGAGCGATATGGATAAGCGGCAGAAAGCCTTTGAGGAGACTGGGGACAACAAGCCCTAAGGTGACAGCAAAGAGCGTTGTCACCATAAAGTAGAGAAGGGCGCGGAGCCCCAATTTCCCCACTTTCGAGATGTTGTTCATCGAGATGATGCCTGCCATCACCGAAAACAGCACAAGGGGTACAACGATGAACTTTAGTAAATTAAGGAAGATGACACCAAAGGGTTTTATATAATGGTTGACAAAGTCCGCCTGGTTACGCAGAAGTATGCCCGCCAACACAGCAAGCAACAGGGCGATGCCAATCTGTACGGTCAACGACAGTTTGTTCTTCATTATTTTTTTCATCTTGGTATTCGGTAAAAAAAAACGACGTGGTTTTTCAGGTGCATGTAAGTCGTTGAGCCAAGCCAAATCTTGACATGTATTATGTCGGGAACCCGTCAGAAATCGGCTATGAGCGGGATGCAAATTGGATGCATTTTGCCAACACTTCGCCGTGGTCGAAGGCGAGTTGGGGGATGGCTGACAATGGGAACCAACGGGCCTCCTTGGCATCATCGCCTCCGCGAGGGTGTACTTTAGCGGGGTCGACGTTAGCGGTGAAGATGACGCTGACGGTACGGCCGCGAGGGTCGCGACCCTCGCGCGAAGCCACTGTCACCATCTCCAACGGGATGTCTTTCAGCGATGTCTCCTCTTCCAGCTCGCGTGCTGCGGTATGCTCTATGTCGCGGTCGGTCATGTCGAAAAAACCGCCAGGGAAGGCCCAGCAGTCTTTGTAAGGGTCGTTGCCACGCTTGATAAGCAGCACTTCGCTTTTGTCAAGATTGAAAAGAACGATGTCGGCAGTCAACGCCGGCCTTGGATATTCGTATGTGAACATATATCGTGAATTGTGAATTGTGAATCGTGAATTGTGAATTGTGAATTGTGAACTGTGGTTACTCTCCGCGGGCTTCGTCGAGGGCGGCTTGCATCTCTCTGATTTCGTCGCGGTACTTGGCAGCGGCAAGAAAGTCCATCTCTTTGGCGGCAATCTGCATCTTGCGTTGCGCCTCCTTGATATCTTTGCGGAGTTGAGCCTTTGTACGAGTATCGATTTTTGGTTGAGCAGTTTTTGTGTTAGTTCTCAAGCTTGTTGCATCGTCCCAGTCATCGTCTTCACCAGCGTGGGACAGTGAGCTTTCACCACCGCTATAGGTCTTGGGTTTGGGACCATTGTGTGCCGGTGTGTTCATGGCGTAAGGGCTGGCAGCAAGTTGCGCACCTTTGTCGCCAAGGCTGTCTGAGAGACCTGCGGGTGCGCTGTCGGCAGTTTCTGCCGCCATCTCGATGACTGATGTCTGCCCAATGATAGCCTCCGTGCTCTTCACAATCTGGCGTGGCACAATGCCATGCTCCATGTTGTAGCGTATCTGCTTCTCGCGGTGGCGGTTAGTCTCGTCGATGGCGCGCTGCATAGAGCCGGTAATCTTGTCGGCATAGAGGATAGCGCGGCTGTGCACGTTGCGGGCGGCACGTCCTATGGTCTGTATCAGGGCACGGTCGCTACGCAGGAAGCCCTCTTTGTCGGCATCGAGGATAGCCACGAGCGACACCTCGGGGAGGTCGAGGCCTTCACGCAACAGGTTGACACCCACCAGCACGTCGTAGACTCCCATCCTGAGGTCGCGCATTATCTCTACTCGCTCCAGCGTGTCGACATCGCTGTGGATGTATGCTGTCTTGATGCCCAGATTGATCAGGTAGCTGCTCAGTTCCTCGGCCATGCGTTTGGTGAGGGTAGTGACCAGCACACGCTCGCCGCTGTCGACGGTGTCCTCTATCTGTTCCAGCAGGTCGTCGACTTGCGACAGTGCCGGCCGCACCTCGACGACGGGGTCGAGCAAGCCAGTGGGACGTATCACCTGCTCCACGACAACGCCTTCCGCTTCGCCCAGCTCGTAGTCGGCAGGAGTGGCACTGATATAGATGGTCTGTCCGGTGAGAGCATAGAACTCCTCGTATTTCAAAGGCCTGTTGTCCAATGCCGACGGCAGGCGGAAGCCATATTCAACCAGAGCTGTCTTGCGGCTGCGGTCGCCACCATACATTGCGCCAATCTGTGGTATCGTCACGTGGCTCTCGTCGACGACGAGCAGAAAATCGTCGGGGAAATAGTCGAGCAGACAGAACGGACGTGAACCAGGCTCGCGGCCGTCGAAATAGCGGCTGTAGTTCTCTATGCCGCTACAGTATCCCAACTCTTGTATCATCTCCACGTCATAGTTGACACGTTCTTCGAGCCGCTTGGCTTCCAAGGGTTTGCCTATCTCTTGCAGGTAGTCGCGGCGTTCATACATGTCACGCTGTATCTGCAGCAGCGCATCGGCCATGGTCTCCTTGTTGGTGAGGAAGTTAGAAGCCGGGTAGATGGTGGCCTCTTCAAGGGTCTCCAGCCGTTGCCCGCTAACAGGGTCGAAGGTCTCGAGAGTCTCAATCTCGTCATCCCAGAAGCCGATGCGGTAGCAGAAGTCGGCAAAGGAGGGGAAGACGTCGACGGTGTCGCCCTTCACTCGGAAACGACCGTTGACGAACTCTATCTCGTTGCGTGTATATTGTGCGTCGAGCAGCCGCATCAGCAGGCTGTCGCGCGAGATCTTGTCGCCTTTCTTGAGGTAGACAGTGCCTTTCTTGAATTCGGTGGGGTTGCCGATGCCGTAGATGCAGCTTACCGAGCATACAACGATGACGTCGCGCCGGCCGCTGAGCAATGCCGACGAGGCACGCAGGCGTAGCTTGTCAAGCTCGTCGTTGATTTGCAGGTCTTTCTCTATATAGGTGTTGGTGGAAGGGATGTAGGCCTCGGGCTGGTAGTAGTCGTAGTATGATACGAAATACTCGACGGCGTTGTTGGGGAAGAACTGCTTGAACTCGCCGTAGAGCTGTGCCGCCAACGTCTTGTTGTGGCTCATCACCAGCGTGGGGCGGTTCAGCTGCGCTATGACGTTGGCAACGGTGAAGGTCTTGCCGCTGCCGGTGACGCCCAGCAGCACCTGCGCGCGTTGTCCGTTGCGGATACCCTCCACCAGTTCCTTGATGGCTTCGGGCTGGTCGCCCATGGGCGCAAAATCTGATACTAATTCAAAATTCATAGGTCTAAATCACAGCTTGTTTTGCCTTCCGACAGCATACGTTGGCTCGACTGAATCATGCCGAAGGCATGGTCGCGCATTCGTGCGGCTCGTTCAGGCATGCTGCCAATGATGTCGTTGGTTGATTTATCTTTGTAGCGGTAAAGGCTGGCATTCTGAGCCTTGGTGCGGTAGAGGTAGAAGAGCTCGCCGTCGACCACGCCAATCTTGTCGTCGGCACTGAAGTAGGCATATTTCCGCGTATGCGTTGTAAGGTCTGTACCCATCATGCGGTTGTAGTGTCCGGCACCTACCATTGCGGCGATAGTAGGCGCTACGTCTATCTGCATTGCCAGGCGGTCGTCGAAATGAGGCAGTATGTGCTTGGGCGCGAAGAATAGCAACGGCACATGGTTGTAGGCCAGTACCATGTCGTAGACAGGGTTCATCGAGGCCCCGTGGTCGGCAATGAAGACAAACAACGTGTTGTCGAACCATTCCTTCTTTTCGGCCATGCGGACGAACCTTCCTATCGACCAGTCGGCATATTCGGCCACCCGCTTTTGGATGTCATCTTGACGGGAATGGAATTCGATGCCGTCGGGGATGATGTAAGGGCCATGGTCACTACAGGTCATCACACAGGCGAAGAAAGGTCCGGTGGCAGTGTCGCAATGCTCTATCACATGGTCGAAAAGCTTGTGGTCGGGTATGCCCCAAGTGCCCACCACTTCGCTGCGTGGCCAGCTGTGCTGCCCCACCACGCGGTCGAAGCCGTTCTGGTAGAGAAAACCGCGCATGCCGTCGAAGTCTTCGTCGTGGGCCATGAAGTAGGTAGTGCTGTAACCGGCATTGCGCAGCAACTGCGGCAGTCCGCACATCCGAGGCATAGGTGTGTTTTTCATTATGTTGCGCGACAGGATGGCAGGGTGGCCGTAGAGCGACGCATAGATGCCATTGTGGGTGTGGATTCCAGCCGACCATGCTTCGCGGAATGTCATCGACCTCGCCATCAGGCTGTCGAGACAAGGTGAGAGCGACACTCCTGTGGCTCCCAGTGCGGTCTTGTCGGCCGACATAGACTCCATCAGCACCAACACCACATTCATCCCCTCGGGAAGCCTTATGGCTTTCAACGTGCTGTCGGCAGGCTGGTTTTGCCACTCCGTCAAGATGCCGTATGCCGTGAGGTCATCTATTAGTTCCACCTCGTCGTTCGCTCTCTTTCCGGCATCCTCCACACTCTTCATGAATGTGAATACGGGATTTAAACCTATCTGGTTGAGGAAAGGATTGTTGCAGAAATAGGCGGTGCTGACGCGGATGGGAATCTTCGAAAGCTTGCCACGCATACCGAGGAACAGGCCGCCGAGCAGCAGCAGGGAGGCAACAATGCTCCATGCCACTGGCAGCCGCTTGTCGAGGTGTGGCAGCAGCACATGCCTGAACAGCAGTCTGCCGAGCAGCCACCATCCTACAGCGACAGCTATAAACACCCCCAAGTAAAGAATATACATGGGCTCGTGGACTATCATGCTCAGCGAGGTGCCAAGGTCGTCGACCCACGACAGCGCCACTACGTCGAGGCGGTTGAAAAAGTAGCAGAAATAGGGTATGTCGGCAGCGCAGGCAAAGAAACAGACGCTGTACAGCACCATGGCGGTGTAATGGGCTATGGCATAATACCAACGGCGCTTAAAATTGGCAATCTCGCCGACGATGAGCAGCAGCAGTGGTATTGCCAGCACGTAGCAGCTGACCACGGTGTCGAAACGCCAGCCCATCAGCAGTGCCTTGCAATACAGTCCGTCAAAGTCCAACTCCGTTCCGGTGATTGAGCTATAGGCTATGGTCTCTACCAATCGAAACAGAGTGAAAACTATGATGCCTGCCAGATAAATGCTGATAATATATTTGAACCGTGCACTCTTTTCTGTCATCTTCGATAGAGTTTTTTAGCAAAAGTAAAAATAATAAGGTAAAATGATAATCCCCCCCTTAACCTTTCATAATTCCAGCTCCTCTAGCCGCACTTTCGGTATATAATGCACTCCCTCACGGCGATAGTATGCATGACTCTCGTCGGCATGGATGGGGACTATCTGAAACCTCTCATTGCCCTTGCCGACACAGAGAACGGCCAATGGGTCAAATGGGAGGTCGAAAGCCTCGCATATTTTCGTCTTGTTGAATGCACCAACTATAAGGGTGTTGAGACCCATCTCAACGGCTCGAAGCGACATGGTTTGCAACGACATGCCCAGGTCGATAAGTGCCAGCTTGTCATCGCCTGCCGTGGAACAGACTATGATGAAAGCTTCCGGTTCTGTGCCTGGAAACGGCAAGTGAAGCTCGGGGAGGGCAGCACCCATCTTTATGTTTTGCAGCACCTTGTCGGCTCCAGTGTCCTTTGTGACCAGCTTGAAGCGTAGCACCTGACGGTTGCAACCGGAACCTATCTTGGTGTTGACCGACACAATTTGGCGCAGCATATCCTCGCTGACAACAAAATCCTTGTTGTAGCCTCGTGTTGAACGGTTGCGGGTAAGCAACTCGTCAAGGGTATGACCCACACGCCTGATGACGGTCTTCTTGCCGAAGACCTCATCATACCTTTTCTCTAGATAATTGTCAGCCATAGTGGTTTAATTGCGATTTTTGTGAGAAAAACAAATAGTTGCGAAAAACGTAGTAGTCTATATTGCCGTTCTAATCCTTCTTGCAGACATACATGCGGCAGACACCGAAAAAGAATTTTTCCTGGATTGCTTTTAATCCTTGCCGTTCCAGGATGCCAAGCATTGCGTCGCCTTTGGGGAAATGCTCGATGGAATTAGGGAGATAGGTGTAGGCTTCACGGTTGCCGGCAATCTTTTGTCCCAGCAGTGGGATGATGCGGCGAGTGTAAAAGTTGTAGAATGGGCGGAGGAACAGGCTGTCAGGGGTGGCGAGTTCAAGGATGACCATGCATCCGTCGTGTCGCAACACACGCGCCATTTCCCGAAGACCTTCCTCCAGATGTATAAAATTGCGTATCCCGAAAGCACATGTGACTGCGTTGAAAGTGCCATCATCGAATGGCAACGCTTCGGCGTCAGCGAGTTGGAAGTTGATTGTTGAAGAATGATTATCGACTGACGCAGTCTTCTTTTTTGCGATTTCTATCATCTCCTGGCTGAGGTCGATGCCTGTCACGTCGAGACCTCGCTTGAGAAGTTCAATGGCCATGTCGCCTGTGCCGCAAGCCACGTCCAACACCTTTATGCCTTGTTGCGAGGCACGAATAACGTGTGACTGGCATGCCGTCCTTGCCCCCACCCTTCGCCATCGGCGGTCTAAGCCGAGCGTCATGATGTGGTTCAGCTGGTCGTAGTCCTTGGCTATCTTGTTGAAATTATAAGCCATAGCACGCTACTGTGAAGATGATGGAGAGAACGAATGTGCTTATGACAAGGAGGGGGAGCATGGGGTCGAGGGCTTTGCCGTCTCTACGCCATACGCCGACGAGGTGCAATGCGAAAGGAATTGCCATCAACGCCACCAGAAAGGTGGAAGGCGAAGTGAGGATGGAGTGATGTAAGAGGAGAACGGGAATTAGATAACAGCCATAGCCACCAACGATGAGGACTGTCTGGTAGATTTTGGCTGGACGGGCACCTATTCGCAACGGAATAGTGCGACGGATGCCTTCGTCGCTCGCCATGTCGCGTATATTGTTGACATTGAGGACGCCAACACTCAGCAACCCGCACCCCACGGCAGGGAAGACCATGAAGGAGTCTATGGTGTGTGCCACGACGAAATAGCCTCCCAGCACGGAGACTAGCCCGAAAAAGATGAACACGAAAATGTCACCGAGGCCACGGTAGCCGTACGGACTCTTGCCAAGTGTGTAGTGGGTACTAGCCCAGATGGCTGCGACGCCGAGCAGCAGCATCAGTATGAATTGGATGTTGAGTATCGAGCAATGGTAGCTGATCAACAACATGGCGAGGCCGCAGACGGCACAGACCACAACGAAGGCATTGATGGCGTGCCACATCTGTTTGACGGTGAGGCCACCGTCGGCCATGCTGTAGTTGGGGCCTTCACGCCCTTCGCCATCGACACCACTGAGGTGGTCGCCCATCTCATTGCTGAGGTTGGAGAGGATTTGGAGTGAGACCGTGGTCAAGAAGAGGGTGACCAATGTCCAGAGGCTGCTCTCATAGCGGCCATAAGCCAATATGCCGCCGCACACCACCCCTGCCAGCGACAGTGGCAGTGTGCGGAGACGCATAGAGCGTATTAATGCTTTCATGGTTTTTCTAGTCTTTCTAGACAGTCTGGAAAATCTAGATTATCTAGAAAATCTAGGATTCTCTTGGATTCACCGAGATGCACAATTCATCGAGCTGCTCCTGGCTGATGGGTGAAGGCGACTGGCTCATGACGTCGCGACCGCTGTTGTTCTTGGGGAAGGCTATGAAGTCGCGGATAGAGTCGGCACCGCCGAAGAGTGAGCATAGACGGTCGAAGCCGAAGGCCAGACCTGCGTGGGGCGGTGCGCCGTAGGTGAAGGCATCCATGAGGAAGCCGAACTGTGCTGCAGCGCTCTCGTCGGTGAAGCCGAGGGTGTGGAACATCTTGTTCTGCAATGTGCGGTCGTGGATACGGATGGAGCCTCCGCCGACCTCGACACCGTTCATGACAATGTCGTAGGCGTTGGCGCGGATGTCGCCCCACTTCGACGGATCGTCAAGCAGTGCCTCGTCCTCAGGTTTGGGGGCCGTGAAGGGGTGGTGCATGGCGTAGAAGCGCTGCGTCTCGTCGTCCCACTCCAGCAAGGGGAAGTCGATGACCCAGAGAGGAGCGAAAACCTCGGGATTGCGGAGCCCCAGCTGGTTGCCCATTTCGAGACGAAGCGCGCAGAGCTGGACGCGCGTCTTCATGGCGGGGCCGCAGAGGATAAGCATCAAGTCGCCAGGCTTGGCACCGAACTTCTCGGCAATGGCCTTCTGGTCGTCCTGGGTATAGAACTTGTCGACAGACGACTTGAATGTTCCGTCGGCATTGTATTTGATGTAGACCATGCCGCCGGCACCCACCTGGGGACGCTTGACGAAGTCGGTAAGGGCATCGAGTTGCTTGCGAGTGTATTCGGCGCAACCCTCGGCGCAGATGCCTACCACGAGTTCGGCGTTGTCGAAGAGGCCAAAGCCTTTGCCTTTGGCAACATCATTCAGCTCGACGAACTTCATGCCGAAGCGGATGTCGGGCTTGTCGCTACCATAGAGGCGCATGGCATCATGCCATGTCATGCGCGGGAACTTGTCGAAGTCGATACCTTTGACCTCATGGAACAGATGTTTGGCAAGTCCCTCGAACATCTCGAGTACATCCTCCTGTTCGACGAACGACATCTCGCAGTCTATCTGAGTGAACTCCGGCTGGCGGTCGGCACGCAGGTCTTCGTCGCGGAAGCAGCGCACTATCTGAAAGTAGCGGTCCATGCCGGCGACCATCAGGAGCTGTTTGTACTGCTGGGGACTCTGCGGCAGGGCGTAGAACTCGCCGGGGTTCATGCGGCTCGGCACCACGAAGTCGCGGGCACCCTCGGGGGTTGACTTGATGAGCATGGGTGTCTCAATCTCGAGGAAGTCGCGGTCGCTGAGGTAGTTGCGTACCAACATGGCCATGCGGTGGCGCAACTCAAGATTCTTGCGGACAGGATTGCGGCGAATGTCGAGGTAGCGGTATTTCATGCGGAGGTCGTCGCCACCGTCGCTCTGGTCCTCGATAGTGAAAGGAGGAGTCTTGGCGGCGTTGAGGACATTAAGTTCCTTGACGTCGATTTCAATCTCGCCGGTAGGAATTTTTGTGTTCTTGCTGGAACGCTCGATGACAACACCCTTCGCCTGAAGCACATATTCGCGTCCCAACTTGCGAGCCTGCTCACAAAGGGCGGCATTGGTCTCCATATTGAACGCCAGTTGCGTGATTCCGTAGCGGTCACGCAGGTCGATAAAGGTCATGCCTCCAAGGTCGCGGCTACGCTGAAGCCAGCCGGCAAGAGTCACTTCCTGACCCACATTGGAGATATTCAATTCACCACAAGTATGTGTACGATACATAGTTATATTATATTTTCGTTTTTGTTAGAAAATACAAATTTACAAAGAAAAAACCAAATAGTAAAATAATAACAAAGAAACCCCTCAACAATTCGGAGGATGATACCAAAATAGAGGTCGGAAATTGAATGGGTGTAGATCGGAATATGTACAACATCACCTCCGACATCATTGAGTCGTGTTTTGGAATATACAAGGCCAGGCGTTCCCCCGACAAGATGGCTGGAATAACTACCATCATCCTCACAATGCCTTTGTATGCTTACATGCGTGATGAGAAAAAATGGGTCAACATAGACATTAAGTGGATGTTTACCACCACGACAATAACCGACGTATGTGAATGGAGAAAAATCAACCTGACCGTTTCACCTTACAATTTGAGAAAACAAAAGTTATTCACATGAATAACAAATTCAACACCCTAGTTACAAATACGGGAGGAACGAATTTGAATTGTTTTGATGGGATATAGAAATGGTTGAAACGGAATGGGTTAATGTTTTATGTGGAGGTTTTTTCCGCAGGAATGGAAGAAAAGTTGTAATGGCTTATTGCCTCAATGCCGTATGCGTATTCAGGTGATGACACGAGGGAAGATGGCCGACGCTACGATGACCTGTATTTCATTGAAGGTAACATCTTTGACGTGCAGAAGCAGACAATTGACTATTTTAAGGAGCGTCTGCCGAGAGTGGCTTATTTTTATGCAGACAAGTCGGGTCGGTACAATGACTTTGTGTATCCCATTGACGTTTTGGATGAGGCTATATCGAATGCGCTGATTCACAGGGATTATTCGGATATTTCGGACGAAGTGACGGTATTTATCTATGCCGACAGGCTGGAGATTACCAATTCGGGCGAGTTGCCCGCAAAAATGGTGTCAGGCAAGAGCAAGGTGCTGCCGCACGGGTCAGTACTGCGGAATCCGCTGATGGCGGAGGTGTTCTATGTGTCGGGCGAGATGGAGAAGACCGGTCGCGGGATGATGCTGATTTCGGGAACGATGAAGGATGCAGGCAGGCGACTGCCGGAGTGGACATCGGCCAACGGGCGTACGACGCTGAGAATTTATAATACCAGCGACGCTGTTGAACCGAACGAGCGAATCCGCTATTTCTTGTCCAGAAGGCAGAGGGGCAGTGTCTTTACCAAGGCTGATTATGTGGCGGCTTTTGATGCAGCACCATCTAAAGGAACTGCTCAGAATGATCTGGTATTGATGCTCAAACTGGGGCTTACGGAGAAGCTGGGCGACGGGCCTTCGACCAAGTATAAAGTAAGGTAAAAATTGTCCAATTTTGTCCGATTTGTATATTATCTTACTGATAATCAGAATATATAAACGGTTTATTTATTTCTATAATTGTCCTACTATCGGACAAAATACGAATTGGTCAGACAGTGGCTGACGAATTGAGATAGGGAAGGATGGTATATGGCAAAAGCCAAAAACAGAGGCAGTTGGGCTATATAATAAAAATGGCTGAATGACGTTATATGGGGAAATATTCCACTTGTTTGATTGTATGGTAAAGAGTGAATTAAAGAAGGGGTTTGGGTTTCTTTCGTTCGCCATTCTCGTGTTGGTCATGTCTTCTTGCTCGATTGTGAGGGGACTGAAAACCGATGGAAAGAATGGTCCTAATATCTTCAGTTTTGAGCAGCGCGAACACGACACGATAGCCTGTGGCGAACAGGCATTCCAATTTCCTTACGGTAAACGAGCCGATTGGATTGACACGCTGCGTTTCATCCAGCCACATTGTGAAAGCAAGCCCTTCTGGGAGGAGATGGAGGCGGCAAGTACCACGCAGGGATGGCTCATCATCCATAACGACAGCATCGTTTACGAGAAATATTCAGGCGATTTCTCTGCCGACCGCATGGCCACTATCTTCTCCGTCTCCAAGTCCATCACTTCGCTCCTATGCGGCATCGCGGTAGATGATGGCTACATCCGCAGCATCGACGACCTCGTTACTGATTATCTGCCGGAGCTTAAGAAGAAAGACCCGATGTGGCAGAAGCTGACCATCAGTTGGCTATAATGTGGCAAGAATGACAATCATGTTGCCGTTTCGGGAAAAACGATTACTATTGCAATCTCAAAATGACAAAATAAAACCGAGCATTATGAAGAAGATATTTATTATGCTGGCGGCCGCCATGCTGATTGCGGGCTGCGGAAACCGTGAGCAGCGACTGAAAGAGCGTGCTGCTGAACTGTGCAAGTACACTCCCGACCACGAACTGCGGGAGGAGTCGCGCGAATACATGACCGAGGACTTCTACAGTGTGCTCGACACGATGTTTAACCTCATGCCGGAATTCGAGGCCATGGACCACGAATGGCTCTACTATTTCGTCACCGGCAACGGGGGGACGATAGCCGACTTTGAGGTGTCAGGCGTTGAACAACAGGACAATACCCATGCCGTGGCCACCATCAGCGTGCGCCAGAAATGCGAAGACGGTTCGTTCGACCCCTCGTCCGATATCGAGGAACACCGTCTCTACATGGAGAAGGTGGATGGGCGGTGGCTGATATCCGACTTCGACGAGCACAAGGCCGACTGCATCCGCCATATCGCCATCAATCGCGAGGAACAGGCCTTGTGTGCTGCCATCAGCGACTACCTGGTGAGCAATATAGGCGAACAGTATCAGAAAGGCGAGCTCTGCATCCCCGTGCTTATGATTGTCGCCTCCGAGCAGGCCGACTCTGATTATGTCCCCGTGCTGGGCGACTTTTGGGTGCTGTGGTACAACCAGGTGGGCGACACACTGAAGTGCGTCTCAGGTGGCAACCATTCTGGTCTTATTAACCTTGAAAAGAAAGACGGAAAATACACGGTAACATCATTCGAACAGACCGTTGACGGTGCCGGCAACGAGGCCAGCGCCAAACGAATATTCGGCCGTTATTTCGACATCTACCAGAACATGCACTCCGACGAGCGGGTGCGTGAGGCCGTCCGCCAGGAGCAGTTGCGGGAGTATGTGAAACGCAACAATCTCAAGGTCAGCTGCTATCAAGATTACGGCTGGCCGGCAGTCGAACTATGAAATATTGCTGTCAATGAATCAAATATAAAGAAAAGATTATGGCAAAGAAGAAACAAAAGAAGCAACAGTTCCTGTCGCCTGAACAGTTCGTCAAGCAGCGGGCGAGGTCGCTGGAAATAGGAACATGCTATGTGAGCAAGGATTTGGTAGCATCGGGAGAAGGCCACGTCATTGTTACTCGTAAGCATACGGGTGGCAAGGTCAGTGTCGCCTTTTATCTGGTGGATATTTGGTGCTTGGGCGTGAAAGACTCATTCTATCGGCTCAGGATGGATGACTTCGAGTTCGAGGGGATGATTGGCGCTTACAGAATCGATCTGCGAGAGTGCAGCTATGATGAGGCGCACAACTGGATTTACGGTGCCATCGCTTATGCTGAAGAGGCTGGCATTGAGCCAGATAAGAGCTTCGATATCACCCAGTACATGCTAGAGGAAGATGATGACAACATTCCGCTTATCGAGTACGAATATGGCAAGGACGGCAAACATACACTTGTGGCTCATAGTTCTTTTGAGGCAAGTCGCTACCTGCCGTTGTTGGAGAAGAACCTGGGCGAGGGAAACTATGACTATATTCTGAGTGCTCTTGATCCGAACATCGATGATGAGGATTTCTATGATGATGAGGACGATGATGAAGAAGATAGTGGCTGGCTATTCAAAAAGTATGGCCCTAACATGCCATATTCCTATCATCACCCCGACTATCCCAAGGAACTTACGTTATATTATCCATGGATACAGGACGAATTGTCGAAGCCAGAGAATGCCCTCTATCTGAAGGATGAACTGACCGACCGCATCCTTGCCCTGCCATACGATGCACTCAGACAAGATTTGGAGAACCTGATTATGTACCATATCGGACTGACCTGTGATGGTATTCCTGATGAGTATGATGACGGTCAGTACAACGGACTGCTCAGTTCATGTGTCGCGCTGATTGCCGAGGTCGGCAATTCCGATACGAGTCTCGACTGCGTGCTTGAGGTTATGCGCCAGTCGGTGGAATTCTTTGATTATCATTTCGGTGACAGTCAGCATGAGATGTTTGTGCCGACGCTCTATAAATTGGCTGGGCACAGGCTCGATAAACTGATGGCATTCGTCAAGGAAGAAGGCCCCTATTGGCTGCCAAAGGCTGAGGTGTTCCCATCTGTTGTGCAGATGGTTTTGCGTCATCCAGAACGCAGAGATGAGATAATTGAGTGGTTCCGCGAGGTGCTTAATTTCTGTGTTGAGCATGTTGCAGAGGCAAGGGCTGTGGATAGCACCATTGCCGCGAGTGTGATTTGCGACCTGGTAGACTCACAAGCAGTTGAGCTGCTGCCAGAGATTAATGCACTGTTTGATACGGATATGGTTGATCTTGGTCATTGTGGCAGACGTTCTTCGGTGCTTGATGACATCGGTAATCCTGATTTTGCAGGCCGTCTGGATGATTGCATCCTCGACATCCATGAGCGTTTCGATGATTTGCGCCACAAGTTTGACAGAAAATAAAAAAACGAACGAAAACGAATATATAACCAATACTCATCGCCTTTATACAATGCCGCCATTTTGCGGGGTTTCTAGCATATCTTTTACAATTCTCGAGCAATAAAAAACCAAGCAAGTTCGTTATATTAGTGAAAATATATTTTGACGTTATGACCCAGAAGCATCAGATACAACTGTTTGAAGAAAAGAAAGTCCGTACCGTATGGGATGACGAATTGCAAGAATGGTTCTTTAGTGTGGTTGATGTAGTAGAAGTGCTCACTGACAGCAAAGACCCAACAGACTACTTGAAGAAGATGCGCAAACGTGAACCGCAATTGAAGGCTTACATGGGGACAAATTGTCCCCAGATAACAATGCTTACAAAAACTGGGAAACCTCGCAAGACATTGGCAGCCAATACGGAGCAGTTATTCCGTATTGTGCAGGCTATCCCATCAGCTAAGGCTGAACCGTTCAAGCAGTGGATGGCTCAAGTGGCGGCTTGACAGACATCATCACTCGTGGCTGGAGTGGCAAGACCACCATACAGTACAAACAGTTCAAAGGCTTGCATAAGGAGAACCTACGGGACAATATGACCAACATCGAGCTGGCTCTGAATACGTTGGCTGAGGCATCTGCTACCGAGATTAGCAAGGCGCGCAACCCGAAAGGCTTCCAGGCCAGTGTGGAGGTTGCTCGTCAGGGCAGCAAGATTGCCGGTGATGCACGCAAGAAATTGGAGGCTCAAGTGGGTCATTCGGTGATTTCTCCCGCCAAGGCTGCTGACTTTCTGCCTCCGGCAGAGGATGTGCAGGAACTACCAGCAGATGAACAATGAGTTGGTTACAAAATAAAACCAACTGAAAGTATTATGATAAAAAGAGATGGGACAGGGGAATGCTTCCCTGTCCCATCTCTTTCCTGGACTATCTTTCAGTCAATAAGGTTGGCTCAATCGACAACGGCGCGGGCCATTGCGTCTTTGTAGTACTTCTGGTTGATGAAGACATCCTCCTTGTAGGGGTTGATGTGGCGCTTCTTCGACACGCAGATGATGTAGGTGAGGGCGATGATGTTGGTCACAATTGCGAGTGCGCTGATGACGGTCATCATTGTCGGGTTGGCGGCTACGGTGTCGACGGTGGTGCCCACAGCGGCGGCTTCACCTCCGGCGACCTCATAGAGCTGCTTGACGGTCTCCACACCTTCGGGGTACTGCACGGGCAGTACAGCCCAGCTAAACCACTGGCGGCCATCCTTGAAGGTCTCCTGGAAGAGGGGGAACACCTGAGCGAACATGCACCAGATGGCCAGGGTGTTGGCGCGGTTCTGAATCCAACCGCCGCGGTTCCACAGCAGGGCTGCCACCGTGGGAGCGAGCAGCAGGGCGACGCCGCAGTACCAACTGTGGGTGGGTAGGCAGTTGTAGGTGTAGGCGAAGTTCCAGATGTCGTAGATGACGATGTAGACCCATGTCATGTCGGCCCAAATCATGTCCTTCTTGTCCTTGGAGGCGTAGACGTTCCACCAGGCGGTCATACAGAAGATGTTGAGGATACCGGCGACGCCGTTGAAGACGTTGTGCCAGCCGCCGAAGAGCCACACGCCCTCGCTGCTGAGCCACCATTTGTTCCAGCCCATGATGGCGCTCTCGAAGTCGGAGGCCACGGCGATAAGGATGTTGATGGCCACAATGACGAAGGGGAAGGGCTTGAACCAATGCTTGGAACCGATTCCCCATTTGTACTTGATCATCATAAAGCCAATGCAGCCCGTCAATGCGGCATAGAGTTTGGCATAGTGGAACCAGCCGTTCATGTAGATGTGGGTCTGGTTGTTCACCGCCCATTCGGCACCGCTGCGCGCCCCAATGGCGATGGCCACAAAATAGACCGTCAGCAGCACGGGGATGACGAAGAAGGTGATGGCACCGCCCATCTTGGTGCGACGGGCAAATTCATTCCAGAGAATCAGGCCTGCCAGCACGACAAGCAGCATTCCCCATTTGATAAGGGCACTAGCCCCATAAACTTGAAAAAACATAATTTTGAATGTGTTAATGTGTTAATGTTTGAGTGTTTCTCTCTTTCAGCAAGGAGTAGCCTATCCATACGAGGGTGAGGACCACCGACATTGGTAGGCCGACGGTGAGCATCTCGCGGAGCATCACCCCGACGCCGCCAGTCTCGGTGAGGGCTGTGAAGAAGGGATATTTCCATGTGACCTCCCCATTGATGATGTGGTCTACGATGAGCATCACCGTTCCGCCCCAGAGCATCTTCTCCAATGCCGGCACATGGAGCATCAGCGGAGAGTCTGATTGCTTGATTGTTTGAGTGTCTGATTGTTTGAGTGCACTTTTACGGATAACCGTTGTGGCTATCGCCTGTGTCATTGGTACTATAAAGCAAGCCATAATTTTATACTTTTATTTCTTTGATTTCTACTTCGTTGCCTCGCAAAAGCCAGGTATTCTCACTTCCGCAGCGGGGACATGTACGACCGTGCGCCACGGTGGGATATTCGCTCTTGCATCCGTCGCACCAGGTGACGGCGGGGATGGTGTTCACCTCCGACTCACAGCCCTGCAGCATGGGCTCTTTGTCGGCAGCCCATCGCCAGCAGTCGCTGAGCAGATGCGGCATCACGGTGGATACCTCGCCGATGTCCATCACCACGGAGGCCACATGCTCCACGTGGTTTTCCTCGGCCACCTGCTTCACATCGCGGATGATATAGAACACTATGCCTAGCTCGTGCATCAGTCTTTCTTGCTAAAAATTATTTTTCCGGTGCGTTTGAGCATGTAGGGCAGGATGCCGCTGAACTTGTCCTCGGAGGTGCGCATGATGCTGGCTTCGGGATGGTCGCGGAAGAGGTGGATGGCGTCGAAGGCGCACTTGGTGGTGCAGATGCCGCAGCCGATGCAGCGGTTCTCGTCAACCACGGAGGCTCCACACGAGAGGCAGCGCGCCGTCTCTTTCTTCACCTGCTCCTCGCTGAGGGTCTGCATGTACTCGCGGAACTTGTCGGGCTGTTCCGTCACGCCCTCTATCTGTCGGGAACCATTGTCGTAGCTATCCACCACGATGTCGTCCTTGTTAAGTTCGATGAAGTCGCGGCGGTTGCGGCCTATGGTCATGTGTCCGCCCTGCACGTAGCGGTGGAGGCTCTCGGCAGCCTCATGGCCCGCGGCGATGGCATCGATGGCAAACTTGGGACCGCTGTAGCAGTCGCCGCCAACAAAGATGTCGGGTTCAGCCGTCTGGTAGGTCAGCTTGTCGGCTACGGGGTACACCCCGCGAGTGAATTCCACCTTGGTATCTTTCAGCAGGTCGTTCAGGACAACGGTCTGGCCGATGGCGAAGATGACGAGGTCGGCATCGAGAGTGATGGTGTCGTTCTCGTCGTATTTTGGCACGAAGCGGTGCTGCTCGTCGAACACAGAGGTGCAGTGCTTAAACACAATCCCTCTCACCTTTCCGTTCTCCGTTTTCCGTTCTCCGTTTTCCGTTCTCCGTTTTCCGTTTTCCGTTCTCCGTTCTCCGTTTCTCCCAGCAACTCTTTCGGTCCCCAGCCAGGGTTGATGACAATGCCGTCCTCGCGGGCCTCGCGACGCTCCTCTAAAGAGGCTGGCATGATATCCTCGGTCTCCAACGAAAGCATGGTAACCTCTGCGGCTCCGCCACGCTTGGCAACGCGGGCAGCGTCGATGGCGACATTGCCACCGCCGACAACGACTACACGTCCTTCCACCTCCCTTCCGCCACAGTTGGCCTCGTGCAGGAAGTCAATGGCCGTGGTGACACCCGTGAGTTTCTCGCCGGGGATGCCGGGCAAGCGGCCTCCCTGACAGCCGATGGCGACATAGAATCCTTTATATCCTTCCTCGCGCAGCTGCTGGATGGTGATGTTTTTGCCCACCTCCACGCCGGTGCGAATCTCCACACCTATCTCGCGCATGATGTCTATCTCGGCCTTGATGACGGCCTTGTCGAGTTTGTACGACGGTATTCCGTATTGCAGCATGCCGCCGGGGATGTCGTTCTTCTCAAACACCGTGGGCTTGTAGCCCATAGTGGCGAGGTAATAGGCGCAGCTCAGTCCCGCGGGGCCGCCGCCGATGATGGCGATCTTCTCCTCCCAGTGTTTGAGGACGCTGGAGGCGATGTTGATTTCCGGCACGAAACGGTGTTCCTCGTTGAGGTCCTGTTCGGCGATGAATTTCTTAACGGCGTCGATGGCGATGGGCTGGTCGATGGTGCCACGGGTGCAGGCATCCTCGCAGCGGTGGTTGCACACACGTCCGCAGACGGCAGGGAAGGGGCTCTCGCGTTTGATAAGTTCAAGAGCCTCGCGGTAATTCCCTTCGGCGGCTTTCTTCAGGTAGCCCTGCACGGCGATATGCGCCGGACAGGCGATCTTGCATGGCGCTGTTCCCGTCGGATAGCAGTTGATGCGGTTCTTGTCGCGGTAGTCCTCGTCCCACTTCTCCTTGCCCCACTTGGCGGCATCGGGGAGTTGTTGTTTGGGGTAGCTCTGTTCGCCATGTTTGGTGCAGAGTTTCTGACCCAAACGGACGGCGCCGGCGGGGCAGTACTCCACGCAGCGGCCACAGGCCACGCAGTTCTTAGGCTCCACTTTGGCCACGTATGCGCTGCGCGAGAGGTTGGGGTATTGAAGAGTTGCGACGTGCGCAGGGCATTGCATATCTTGACGTTGCAGTTGCAGATGGCGAATATCTTGCCCTCGCCGTCGATATTGGTCACTTGGTGGACGAAACCGTTGTCCTCGGCTATCTTGAGGATATTCATGGCCTCGTCGTATGAGATGGCGTGTCCGCGCTGGGTCTCGATGAGGTAGTCGGCCATGTCGCCCACACCGATGCACCAGTCGCGGTAGTCGTCGGCGCAGCCTTCGTCGAGTTTCTTCCTTCCGTAGCGGCAGGAGCAGATGCCCACCGCCAGATGTCCCTCGTAGCGTTTCAGCCAGTAGGAGATATGCTCGATGTCGGCGGTCTCGTTCTGCATCGAGATGGCCTTCTCCACGGGGATGACATGCATGCCGATGCCGCTACCGCCCATCGGGACCATCGGGGTGACCTTCTCCAGCGGCAGGAAGGTCATGCGCTCGAAGAACATCGCCAGTTCGGGGTGGCGGTCCATCAGCTCCACGTTCATATTGGTGTACTCGGCGCTGCCGGGCACGAACATGGGCACCCAGTAGATGCGGTCTTTGCGTTCAAACGAAGTGCCGGCCACGGGACCCTCCTTGGTGTAGTGGTCGCCGTAGTCGTATTCCAGCATGCCAAACCAGGCCAACTTGTCGAGCAGTTCGTCGAACGAGGCATCGTCGGGCGTGTAGTGCTTCTTTGCGTTCCACTCGTGGAGCAGTTGGTATGTGCGGTGTTCGCGTACCTTGAGTGGGCTTCGTAGCAGCATGTCTAAGAGCAAGTCGAGCGAAGCTTCGCGGGTAGTGTCGTCCATCTCATCCTCAAAGATACATGCCAGACCCCAATATTCGGGGTCGTCGGTGGTCATCTTGATTTTGCCGGGCACACGGTCAGTGACGTGTTTGACGAATTTGATGAGTTTCGGATTCGGGTTTTTGTCTCCCTTGTGTTTGGGGACAAACTTAGTGGACATCTCTGGCATGGCGTGAAATTTAAAAATGAAAAATGAAAATTGAAAATTATTTTTTCCAGTTCTGAACCTCGTTGACAAGCCATTGCGCAAAGTCATCGATTCCTTCGCCGGTTTTGGCGCTGATGGGGATGATGGTGGCCTTGGGATTGCGCATGAGGATGTTCTGTTTGCAACGTTCGAGGTCGAAGTCGAAATAGGGCATTACATCGGTCTTGTTGATGAGCACAAGGTCGCAGACCGAGAACATCAACGGGTATTTCAGCGGCTTGTCGTCGCCTTCCGGCACGGAGAGAATCATCGCGTTGGCGCTGCTGCCGGTGTCGAACTCGGCCGGACACACCAGGTTGCCCACATTCTCCAGAATGACGAGGTCGGTCTTTTCCAGGCTGAGGGCAGCCAATCCCTGCCGGGTCATCTCCGCGTCGAGATGGCACATGCCGCCCGTGTGAAGCTGGATGGATTCAACACCCGTGGTCTCCTTCATCTTGCGGGCATCGACATCGCTGTCGATGTCGGCTTCCATGACGGCCACCCGCAGGCGCTCTTTCAGGCGGTTGATGGTCTGTATCAATGTGGTAGTCTTGCCGCTCCCCGGTGCCGACATCAGATTCAGCAGGAACACGCCCTGCTGTTTGAGTTCTTCGCGCAGGAGGTTAGCATCCCTGTCGTTGTCAGCGAAGACGCTCTTCTTTATTTCTATGATACGCAATTCATCCATGATGCACTCTGTCATATATTTGTGTTATCTAACGCGGTTCCTGACAAATTATTGTGCAGCACTCAAACGCATACAAAATATTATATCTTAGCCACCGTGTCTTGATGGTCAACCAGCAAAACAGAAACACCCGCGCGGGTCGCGGGTGTTCTGCTCCGCGACCCCCTCGATGGGGAGGCCGCGAAGCTGTTGAATCTGTTGCTTATCCATAATTATCATTTTTCAATTATCAATTATCAATTATCAATTCCCCTTCAGGTAATCATCGGTTTTGGAATAAAGCCCTGTGGCTGGGTCGAGGGTGATGAATTTCCGGAACACCCACTTGTAAATTTGGTTGCTGGCACCCTCCTTGTCCTTGCCAAGTTCGACCCGTAGTGCTTCAAGCTGGGCAATATTGAAGGTGTTGGGCAGGCTGTCGAGCATATTCTTCGGGCCGCGACGCTGAGCCTCGGTGGTGCTGATGTCGCCCTCTTTCAGCAGGTCGGAGAAGATCTGCATCTTGCTCCAGAGGTCGTGATAGACAAGCCATTCCACCACCTCGCCCATCGGGCGCGTCCTGATCTGGTTGTTGAGCACCCACATCACGCAGCCCGCCTTCCATGCCGACACGAGCGCACGCTTCGAGGCATCCCACAGCACATCGTCATCGGTGAGGTCAGCCAGCGATGCCATATCCGCAGCCAGTTGGTCGGTCAGCTTATTCAAAGGGTTGATCACGAAACGTCCTTTGCAAATGTCGAGGCGCACAAGGTACTCGTCAAGTTTCCGATAGAATTCATCGGTATACTTGCCCTGTCGTGGTATGCGGCCGTCTCGGCTGGTGCGTGCCTTGTAGGAGAAGACCATGCGGCCGAAGGTGCCGTTGAAGAGGTCGTTCTTGTAGAAGCGACGAGTGGCGAATGGTGTACTCGAGATGGTCAGGTTGGCGCGGAGGATGGGGTTGCCGGTGACGCCGTCGGCTGTGGCACGGAGGGCTCCGGCGCGTTGGCGGTCGTAGATGTTGCGGAGCATCTGGCTTATCTGGCGGTGACCACCGCACATACGGTCGGCCATCTCGACCTCGGGCATATTGAGGTACTGGGTGCGTTCGCCGAGGGCTTCGCAAGCCATTGCGTTTTGGAGGAAGGCTGCCGAGGTGACGTCCGAGGGCGGGAACCAGAATGCCACATCGGGACGGGCGGGTTTCTCCTTGTTGGCGCTCTTGGTCTTCATCTGGCGCTGCCACTCGACGAGCTTCTTCAGCTCCTCCTCGTCGTGCTGGCGGAAGTCGCGGCAGATGGCTTCGACGATGTTTGACAATTGACCTTTATTGCCACCCGAATCGGCAACAAGGTTTGCCATTTGGCCACAAGGCTCCTTCCAACTGAGGTCGGGGTACTGAAATTCAGAACCGCTTATATGGGCGCCAAGTATGGGGAAGAGCATCGGAACGAGGGGTTCGTGCATGTCTTTTGAGGCCTGTGAGAGGAGGATTTTGATGCATTCGATGCCTTTTCCGAGGGTTGGCATCTGGGGTGCTTTGGGTTTGGTGATATCGTATTTCATTGTTTCTTTGCTTTTTAGGTAAAAAACTGTTTCTGAAATCTTACAGCTTACAGTCTTACATTTCGATTTTTGTGGGTTCCTTACTCTTTATATCTATATATATCTATCTATATATTAAGTATTTATATATTATTAAAGAGAGGGTAATGTAATCCATTTTTCAATTGTAAGACTGTAAGGTGTAAGATTAGGCGATGGGTTGGGTTACTTGGTTGCTTCCTTTCCTAAGAGGCCTCGGAGTGCCCGAATGAGTTCGCTGAACACTCCAGTAGCGTAGCGGTAGATGTTGAAATCAGGGCCTATCGGCAATTCCTTGAAATTCGCCCTGAGGCTGCCGTTATCCCTGCGGGTGAAAGTGATGAACTTGCCGTCGAAGACACGCGGGTTGCGCTTACCTGCCGTGAATGCTGCCGTCTCGGTGATGTAGACGTTGCCGTCGGTCATGCCCTGCACGAGGCAGTTGGCGATAAAGGCGGGCACCTCCACATACTCGGTGGCCTTGAAATCGAGGACGTGCTGTCCATTGTCTGTCTTGCCGAAGGTCATCATGCCGTTGACGTTGGCGACTCTTTCTTCGTTAATTTGGATTTTAATCTCCATAAATAATGAGTTTTGTGAGGAAGGAGCGAAAAGATTGGCCATTTTCACTTGCAAGACTCTCTTCACTCACATCACTCGGGTTAATAAAAAAATTGAACTCTGGGTTTCTTTCCGACCACGAATCTTTCGAATCAGGCGAATTATCTATCCGTGTCCATCCGGGCAATTCGTGTTCGTTCTTTTCGAAATCCGAGTGCAAAAGTACTATGCGATTATGCGACCGAAACAATCGGAAAACTGCATTTTTTTCAGTCGCAGACAAAACCGCCGTAACTCCCTGTGGCCATGGGCAGAAAAATTTTGCAAAAAAAAATTGCGACTGAAAGCCGAAACTCCCAGTCGCACCGTTCAGTCGCAAAAAATAATAAAAATTCCCACAATTCAGAATTATTTATTATCTTTGCACAAAAGAATTTGAATGAAGATAACATTTGAAGATATTGAATTAGAGAACCTTGTGCTTAAACATAAGAGCAAGAAGTACAAGAAATACCAACGTGATGGCAAGTTTCTCGACGCACTCGACCGTGTTTTTTTCACCATGCAGTCGCAAAAAACAGCCTCCGATTTGAAGCAATACAGATACCTCCATTATGAGCAATCGAAGCATGTGGGAATGAGTTCCGTGAGGGTGATTAACGGCCGGGTGGAGCGGCTTTTGTTCCACGAGTTGGAGGACGGAATTGAAATATCATTAATCGAAATAGACGAAACGCATTATGGACAACGATAGAATCACAGGGTTCCGTGCAGTACATCCAGGCGAGATCCTCAACGAGGAGTTGAAAGAGCGCGGAATCAAGCAGAAAGAGCTCGCCGCAAAGATTGGCATCCTACCCAGTCACCTCAACGAGTTGATCAAGGGGAAGCGCAGTTTCACCGTAGCCCTTGCAATGGCGTTGGAGAAAGAGCTGGGGATACCGTATGATTCATGGATGCAGATGCAGTACGGCTACGAGCACGACTGTCTGGTGATAGCACAGCGAGAGGTGGAGGAGCAGAAGCGTACGCGTGAAGAGGATATGTGTACGCTGGTAGCCGCTGTGCTCTGACAAAGCCATACACATCCATCTCTGTACTTCAACAACAGCACCATATATCCCTTTGCAGAAATGTGACTCCTGCGGAGGGATTTCCTTTTGTGGTGTGTTATTTTTCTTAAGAAGTAGTATGATTTCCCACATATTCCTTCACCCATGGGGCGTAGGGCTGCCTCTTGCCGCGGGCCATATAGTCGGCAAAGGTCTTGTGAGGGTCTTTCTTGTTCTCCTCGTTCACAATGATGCCCACAGTTCTGGCAATGCTGCCATAGCTGCCCTTCAGCACCCCGGCGTCTTTCAGCAGACCTATCGCATACCCTTTGAGCTGAGTTTTTCTCTCTCGCAAACCCTGCACCGCCCAGTCGCGGGCGATCTGCTCGCCGTATTCCGACCCCATCAGCGCCTCGATGAAAGCATCCGTCCATGCCGCATCGTAGCGCTCGTCCGTCCGCACCTCGGCGAACCACGGCTGCTTCAACAGGCGCTGCAAACTGTTAGTAGGGGCGAAGTAGTTCAGTCCCTCCTCCGATTCATCTGGATCTGACTCGTATTCCTCTTCCTCTTGACAAGTGTTTCCGTCATCCTTGTCATGTACCACATGATTATTTCCTGCCGTCGTCCCGTTGTTTATCTGAATGCCGATACCACCAGACTCGACATTTCCGATCTCGTAATCCACTTTCTTGCTCAACACCAGGTCGCCGTTGATATTGAAGTTGCCCTTGCCAATTGCTTCGAGGACTTTCTGTAGGTCTTCAGGATTCATATTATTTATTCGTCTTTCTTGTTGATGGTTATTCCCGTGGCTCCTTTGTCCACATGACCTACTTCATTGTCGACATGTTTGTTGACTACGAGTTCATTAATGACAACATTTGGTTCCGAAACTATCTTTTTCAGCATTTCCGTTTGGGCGTGGATTGCTTCGACAACCGTATCCCCATGATTTTCTTCCTTTACCTCATGCTTTGTGTCATAGTCTTTTAAGATATCCAACAACCGTTCTATCTCTGGCGATACTTCAGCATAAATATAAAAAGTAGCGATGGCATCACGATTCAAAGTCTTTCTGTGTTCATAGATGTACTTGGCTATCTTATCGATATCAAACTGCTTGTCACCTGTAAGAAGGTCTTCTAAAACCAATTGTTCAAGCACAATATCGTCAGAGAGTTCAGGACAATTATTGTCATCTCGATAATCTTCAATGTCGTAGTGAGTATAAGCAGTCTTCAAATCAGTCAAGAAGCCAGACTCTCGCAGAGAACCAATAATGCCGTCTCTCATTTCTTTCAGTCGGTTTATCTTCCGCTTTCCAGCAATAGACTCGCGCATGAGGTCCTTTATCTTCAGCTTGGCCGTGTCAATCTCACCCTTAAAACGTTCCCTCTGCTGTTCATAGTAGTTTTGGAACAGCTCTTGTGGGGGATTGGATAGTAGATCATCTATTTTGCTTAACACCAGTAATAATGGAGTTAAAGCATCAAAGACCATGTTGCCAAATGTTATCATGTGAGTATTATCACTATTGATAGTTTTGACAAATGCTGACGTTGACTCTTTACCAGCGTATTTGGAGCGACGCAGAACACTATTGACGGTTTTAAGGTATGACTTCCTTCGATTACCATTTATCCTGTCTGAAGTTAAACCATTACCCATATCTAATGGAAAATCGTCAATACATGCATTCTGTTTCGCACTATCAAGAAGCATTTCCCAGCTACTCAAATTTTTCCAGTATGCGAAATCAATGTCAGAGTCTGGGCCTTCACCATACGGCAAATATTTTGACCAGCTCTCATGAAGCTGTTCAAACAGGCAAGCGGTGTCTAAGATCTCCGAAACAAGTGCAAGACGAAATATTCTATTTGACACGCCAAATGACATGTCAAATTGAGTCAAAGCATTCTGTAACTTCTCTAGAGTTTCGAGATATTCCGACTTCGCCATTCAATCTTATTCGAATAGGAATTAAACATTTTCGAGTTCCTGCAAGATTTCCACAAAAATCGTTGGCGATTCAAATCTAACACGCTGGTTTGCCCAAATGTTATTAATATATTCTAACCCTCTGTTTGCATAGCCTTCCATTTCCCGTTCAAAAGTGCGCAAAAAAGCTAATATAGTTTCATCGCTGGCATTCTCCAAATCCATCCAATCATAACCATAATCTTTTGAGCGATTAAAAAGCATCATAATTACATAATCGCGAATCTGTGTTGGCTTCCACTTTTGCAATAAAGCAAATTCCCAGTTTTTTTCATTAACTTCCAAATATTTTGGAGAACCAAGGCGCATGCCAATTATGCAGGCATACATGTATGTCTGATAGTAAGCTCCAAACTGGGCGATATTACCCTTACCTGTCTTTTCCAGTTTATTGGAAATGGCATCAATCATTGAACGGTATTGGTCACTATACTGTGGACGCAAATCCAAAATTCTTTCTCTAAATGTTGAACTGTTCATAAAGCGGTTCTTTATTTAGTATAACAATATTTCTTTGTGACAAGATTCCCGGCATCAGCTTTTGTCTCTGCATAATTCACATAGAAAGACCCCTGAAGCAGACCATCATTCATTTGCTTAACAATGGCCTTGCCATGCTCGTTTATTAAGTTGTCATCAGCAGCATCATAAAGATCTTTTATCATAATGATACTCTGGCGGAATACGTTAGGAGCTATCTCAAAGAAATTATTCATGAAATTCCAACTGAATTCAGAGAAAGGTGCATCGGAAATGAATGGGTAATCAAAACTCTTATTTCCCACCTTCGACGAAATAATTGACATAACAATAGCAAGCTGTTTCATTCTCTGGAATCCTGTGCCGTTACCATACAACTCATCGCCTTGAGAATCAATTACGGACACTCTAACAGTTCCATCATCCAATCTATCAAATGTTAGAGTGCCTCCAAATGTCTGATTTCCCTTTGTCAGGTCAGAATACATTTTGTTGGCTGCCGTTTGAAGGTTATCAACAATACCTTTAAAAATGCGTTCTCTCGTTGAATCGAACATCATTTTTATGACCTGCATGTTATCATACAACTCCTTTGCTTTCCTAATAGGAGTAGAACCTTGTCTTTTATCCAATTCCTCCTCAGCTTTTTTTAATGCACTATCCCAGATTTTTATCTTGCTTGTCCATCTTTGTATTTCATCATTTTTGTTGGAAATAGTTTGCTTGGCTTGGTTGTAACCAGAAAGTACTTTACGGTCTTCCTCCTCCGTACTATTTTCTATACCAACAAGGGTAAGTTCATTCTCTTTGGCTTCTACTAGCCTCTCCTGAGCTTCTATCTGGTCATCCAAGTCATAAATGTTATTCATATACTGCTCAAAACTCTCTTGAATCTGAGGAATGGTAGCCTCATAACGTCCAGTCGCATTCTGTAAACCACTATAGAATTGCGAGAGTGAAGCAGATGTACGCATTTCTCTATGTGGCCTTTCGAGAACCTTCTTAATATGGAGCCAAGGTGCCGTTCCTTTCTTCGCTTCTCGATCACAAACCTCACAGTGTTCATGTTCTAGCATTCTTCGCAAAGATGGAGCGTCAGGCGAATCGTCAGGAAGGAGAATTTGGGGATTTTGTGTAATTTCTTGTGCCGTTATCTTCCTTGTTAACTCTATTCGATTTGCATCAAAATCACCAGTCTCAGTCTCCAGCCCCATCAAAATCCAAGGGCAGTTCTCATCAAAAAGCCTGCTTGTAATCGACAGTTCCTGCTCTGATTTATCACGCTTCATAGAGTCCAGCTTGGCACGTTCTTCTTCATACTCATGCCTTAATTGAATACGTTTTTTGCTGGAGAAAAATTCCGATTCATATTGTTGCTCCTTCTCTTTCGCTTTTATCAATTCCTGACGTGCGAGTTCAATCTTTTTGTTGGCATCATCAATCCATTTTTCAAGATTATTACGTTCCTCTCGTAGTTTGAGAATCTCATCACTTGCACCTCTGTTCTTCTTCTCTTCGTTGTTATACTCCTGTTTTGCCTGATTTACAAGTTCAGAAGCAAGATTACACATTCTTATGAGGTTATTGATGTCTGCAAGCGCATTGATAGTATTCTCCAATCCGTTTAGAGTAGAAAGGTCAACAAGTCGCTCCATTGACTCACCCTGAAGCAACGCATATTTCTCCATGTCAGCAGGAATAAGCATTCTAATGGCATCCTGTTGCTTTTGTTTATCCATAACAGGCATGTCCTCATTGTCCTTGGTCATTAAAACAATCGTGGAAGGAGAAAAGAGCCAACCGCCATCTTCCAGCTTACAATGTACCTCTTTGCATACCTTGTATTGGATGCCTTCTGATTCGTACACAATGATAACGCCCATATTCAACTCAACTCTATCACGACTTGCTTTCTTGGACAACATTTTATTATACGACTCAGAGACAGGATAGTATCGCTTATCATCTGAATCATAGACTTGATCATCTAATATCCATAGGAAACCATTGTATAATTTTGATTTTCCCATGTTATTGTCAGCGTTAATAATATTTATACCCTCTTTGAAGGTATAAGTATTGTCCTCATAACTACCATAATAATTATAGAAGTTCTGGAGACTAATAGATTTTATAAATGTTCCCATATGCCTATAGGATTATCAGTTAGACACTTTCTTTAATATCCCTTGAAAGACCACATTGGGGGATTTCCTGTTGGCAATCCCTTTGATTACGTCTTTAATGATTTCTATAGTAGTGTTATTAGAGTCGCCCACAAAAGATGCATCAGCCAACTCTTCCTTACTAATGCCAAAATGAGTTTGTAACTCTTCCGACTTCATTAATTCTTTAAATATTTGCTCTGCTTCCATATAGTTAGGGTTTTATTATTCTTCGTTTAATACCATTCCGTCCAAGTCTATCTCGTAAAATGTGATAATCTCTTCCAACATATTGAGTGCTCCGGAATAATAATTGCTGGCAAGACTTCCAAAATTTGCAACTCTTCGCATTTCGTTTTCCACAAGTCTTTTTTCTAGTACCCAGAATCTTTTCTCGTAATGCGGCGAGTAAAAGTCAGGAACAACTACCATATCGTAAATAAAGGCATAATGCTTATCTTCATGTCTTCTCAATAGCCTGCCTCGTCTCTGGATAAACTGGCGTGGATTGCCTGTGCTTGATGTAAAGATGCCATATTCAGCACGTGGCACGTCAACGCCCTCATCCAAACAATTTTTTGCAAACAGTACATCTAATTGCCCATGTGAAAAAGCCGTCAGTTTCTGCTTTCGCATATCCTTAGAATCCTCTCCAGTATACGAGTTGCAAGTCACGTTAGGAAACGTACTTTTCAGAACTCTCTGCATTTCTTTCAAGATGTACTCATCCAGCTGTTCATCGTCGACATCCTCACTATGCGTTCTCTTCCCTGCAGCAGAATAAACAAAACAAAATTTCAGTTTCTCTTCGCCAATATCTTTGATGATATTGCGAAAAACGACCATCTTATTCCTGGCTTTGTGAAGAATATTCTTTCTCAGTAGCAACAATTTTCTTGCACGTTCAGGGTCGGAAAAATTTCCACTATCGTTGTATAGTTGAATCAGCTGGCGGGTAATCCTTGCATAATCTACCATCTCATCATCTTCCAGCTTAACGGGATAAGGATAGTAATAATAAGGCATTAACCGCTCTTCTTTGATAGCCCTACGCATTGAAAAACTATACGTATATGGATATGTGTCATTGAAGAAACTCTCTATTTCCTTTGTCCCTTCTTCATCGTAGACGCGATTGGGTGTGGCAGACAGCGCTATACGTCTTGTAATGCTTAATCTACGGAATGCATTCCTAACAGAAGCTGAGCCTATGTTATGAGCCTCGTCTGCTATGAGAATTGCGCCATTTGATATCTTGGGAAGCAATATCTGAAAGTCATTCATAACAAACGATTGGTAAGTAGAAATGATGACGTAGTTCACCTTACGGCCAAGACCTATTTTCATGGTCATCTTTGCCAGTTCCTGTTTCCATGAGGCATTCTCAGATGATACTTTTATTATATTTCTGTAATTAAAGTTACGTACTTCGTCACCCCACTGTTCTACTAACGCAAGAGAGGGAACCAAAATCACAAGCCTGTAGTAGCCGTCGACAAAGTACTCTTCCAATGCGCAATTCAACGAAGTGATAGTTTTACCAGTACCCGTCGCCATTGCAAAAACCCCTTGCTTCCCATTCTTCACCCAGGCTTGATAGGCATCTATTTGATACGGACGCGGGCCATCCTTGAATTTGGACGGAAAATGAGGATTATCTTGATTCGCCAAAGCGTTTTCTGCTGATATATCTTTCAAGATATCATTCTCTAATCTGATTAATTCATCAATTCCATTCGTAGGATATGTCGTCATTATACGCTGACAAAAATCTTCAGCTGGAAATACCATTATATCAGTATTTCTTTCCTCCCAAATTGAATTGAAATCCTCATGATAACATTTTATTCGGTTCTTATCATCAACAGAACGCCAGGAACACATTGTGTCGATGGTCTCAATGTTTTTTGTCAATCCGGATGCAGTAAGGTTCATTGAACCATTAAATGCCACTTCGTTTCCTTCCGTATCAGTAAAAATACCAAACTTTTCATGCGCAATACCGTCACCCTTAAGCATGACGATTTTCACCTCGATTCTATTTCGACTTATCAGGAACGACAAACAGCGGAAAAACAGTTCATCGCGCCGAGAGAATATTTCCAGCAGCCTATCGTATGACTGTATCAAATATTGTTCAAAACCACGATAATCGCCATTCTTCAAAAGGTTGTAGTCGTCTTCTGTCACACAGGGGTTAATGTACATGCGCATTATGCCTCCATTCTTGACGAAACGAGCAAATCCAGACGCAAGCACGTTGAAACATGCACTACTGAAATAACCTAGTCCCAAATCGAGCCTTGAACTGTTGGATAAAGCCTTATTGAAAAACTCTGTTGGTCGGTGTTCTTGTCTTGTTGAATATCGTAGTTCAAAAGTCTGGTCAGACAAGTCGGTTTTGACAATGTTGTAGTTATAAGTAGCTTCATCTTCCTTTACACAGCACGCTTCACTATCTGATGTATTATATTGGAAATTAATTATATCTAGTGGCTTTTGCTTTGTGTAATCTATACTACGCAAGCCCCAGCGGTCTTCCTCAACAAAATGGACAAACACCTCTTTGTCCAAATAGAGTGATGCACGAAGACTATTACGGGTAGTCTTATGCTCCCTATGATTGTTTACATATGACAGAATATATCCAATATCTTGAGGTATGGTTTTGTTTTCAAGATATTCTTTTGCCAAATCTCTAATGGCAGACTCTCGTTTCTTCTTTTCTGCTTTCTGTGGTTTTGGTAGTTCTACAAAATCATTTGGATCAGGAAAGAGATGGTATATTTCAGAAACCTCTGTTTCCAACACTTCTGCTATTTGTGCTGATTTCGCCACATCATAGTCGCGCCAAAAATCATGATGATCCTCAATATACTCTTTAAGTGTGAAGCGTTCGCCCCCCTTGGCAACAGATAGCTGCTGCTGAAACGCCTTGTGGAACTCTTCAAAGTTGAACACGTCGGCATAATTCATACGCTTAAAGAGATCAATACTCATATCTCGCTCAACCCTTCATGTATTTTATCAAATAAATAATCGAAGCCCACTAGATTGGGATTGTCTTTTACGTCTTTATCTATCAGCTCCAGACCATCGTCAAGATGTAACTTGAAGTATCGAGGCAGGTCCTTGTCCGTACTCTTTATCTGGTAGTGTTCGCACATCATGGAGAGATACAACGGAAACAGGTTGCCAAACAATACATTCCGGCTATACTCCTTGCCACCGGAGTCCTTGACTTTTGTGGGTTCGAAACGCTCACCTTGTTTCAATGAGTAGGCGATGGCTATACGTGCAATGATATTCTCTGCACCAAGACCAAACTTTCTTGTCAATCTTGATACACGTTCCTTGTTTTCTGTGCTTGTCTTTATCTGTCCTATCATTGCCTTAATTCTTTTGCATTAAACAGTTCACGTCGGCTGCCTTAAAGTATGACCTCGAAGTATCGTTGACAATAAGCGTAGCACTCTCCACAAATGGTTGCAGGGTCTTGTATTCAGCTTCAGTCAGTTCCTTGTGCAGCAATGGGAATAGAATGACTTGCTTTGAAATAGAGGGATAGAATTCGCTGATAATTTTAGAAGAGTGACTCTTGTCAAACTTCTGCAAGGGACTATCAATGAATACTGGGAACTGAATGCCGCTCTCATCAACAAGTGCCTTTAGAATAGAGGTGGCATATAATTGCTTTTCTCCTTTAGAGAGTATGTTCTTGTTGATGATGTTGCCATCACTCGAAAACAGATTGACATCCATCGTGTCAGAGTCAAGTTCCACTTCCACGTGACTAATGAAATCTTCCTTGTGCATCAGCGTGTTTAGCGTATTCTTGATGCGAAGTTCAAGCGATGATTTCTTACTCTTCTTCAAAGAAAGCAGGAAAGTGTCAAGCTCTGTTATGAGTTTGCTTGCCAGTTTATCCTTTGCTTCATCAGCATCATCAACGCTAATCTTGCGACTGAGTTCTTTAATCTTCTTGTCGTAAGATTCTATCGTCAATTGCAATTCGCCAGTCCTGATGTGACCCAAACGCTGTTTCTCTTCATAAGACTTGATCTCTGCTTCAGTCCGATTCTTGCTGTCACGCAGACCTTTAATCACTTCGTCACTCTCCTTACTTTGGATGTTTGTCAACCTTTTGACATTGCGTTCCAAAGTAATTTTATTCTTACGATAGGCCTCGGCTAACGTTTCGAACTCGATACGATAGGTTGTTGTCAGACTATTGTAAACAGCCTCTACCTCTGCAAACTCGTCGTCGGTAAGGGTTACTTGAATATCTCTGTCACAAGCACGTCCTCTGTATTTCTCGATGATTGTTTCCAGTTGGGTGTGGGCGTCTTTCTTGGAGTCCTTGTTTACTGGCATCTTGTCAAAAAGTTCCTTCAACTCTTTGCTCAAAGCATCCAAGACATTGTTCTGTGCAGTAGCAGTATTGTTGTTGGCAATTGCTTCATGGTCTGCTTTTGCCAACTCATAGGCACGAGTAAATAGCTTACCAGAAATAGCAAATGGAGCATAATCGATGAACTGCTTTAGGGTAGCTTTCATCTCAATATCATCCTTCTTGCATTTCTCGATGACCGCTTTTACACGCTGGAGTTCTTCCGTCCTAACAGAGTTTCCTTCGCGAGACAACAGCAATTGCAGTTGACCATCTTGCTCTCTCAGGTTTGCCATAATTGTATCTATTTCTGTCAGAGAGATAGCAAGCTGAGACAGTTCGTTTGCCACACTCTCTCGTTCTATCTCCAATTCCTCCAACTCGTTTTTCAGGCCAATATCCTTTGACTTCTTACGATATCGCAAGCGCAGACCTTCCAAATTGCTCCTCAACTCTTCATACTTTCTGATGCCAAGCACTTCCTCGTAAGCTTTACTCAACTTACGACGTTCTGCGATGGTACCAGTATCTGCCAGCGATACGATTTCCTCAGAGTCAAAAAAGAAGAGCTTGGCAATATCCTTATTCAGAATGAAGTCATTGATGAATACCTCTGGCCCAATCTCATCTGTCAATTCGTTCTTAACACCATCTATAAGAATCTCAACGTTTTCTTTTTGGAGTAGAACATCGTAACTTCTGATAACAACTATCTTTTGGCAAGGAATAGAAGGAATACCGACTTCCGCAAAGCAGATGGCTACGCTATAGACGCAGTCTTTCTTTATCTCTTCGTAACCGTTGGTATAGCCGTTCTTCTTTATTAGCGCTACAATTTCAGGTGTTGTCCTTTCTTCAAAACGCTTTGCAGCATTCTGATTCAGGATTTCCTTTAGCATTGCAGAATAGCTGCTGTTGGTTTCTTGGCCTGAAACCGGGACCTCGCCGGCGAATCTCCCAAACAGACACCAAAGTAGGGAATGGAGCAATGTGGTTTTACCAAAGCCGTTCTCGCCACAAATCAAATGAACGTTCTTGGTATCATCAAAACGGAATCGGATAACGTTCTCACCTTCATAGAGACGATAGTTGTTGAGGGTAATGCTTTCAATCAGCATATTGGCCTCCTTTCCTTATGAATCTGTCTAACTGCTCGTCTATATCATTCTGGAGGCCAAACTTTCGCATCATCAGCACCTTACTCTTTTGTAGGGCGAGCAGTTCCTGTATCAACTGAAAGTGCTTTGAATTTGAACATGACTTCTCCAAAATCAAACGTTCCTGCAATCCAATTTCCAAATTGGGGATATTGTAGCCATAAATCTCATTGTAGATGTCATTAACTGTTGGCTTGAAGTATCCATCACGAAACCAGATTACCTGAATAGCTATCAGTTCCTGACTGGTTATCAGCCTTACGCTAGAATGACTTTTTTGTACTTCCTTTTGCGTCTCAAGGAGTTCGCGCAACATCTGTACTCGATACTCGAAAGTATAGTTTCCCTGGTTATGACCAGTTTCGTCAACCGCAGATTGTCCATTTCGACGGGTGGGCAAACGCAGTTCTGATTTATTTCGATTTTCCACAAGACGATCATGATACTCCAGAAGTGGTGTCATCCATGTGAATCCGTTTCGGATAAGTGAAGTCATTGATTTGTCTTCTTTTGCAACAGTACAAATCCAACAACCAAAACGGCTCTGGCCACAGGACCGGTGACTGTCGTCTGTCACAACTGTAGGACACTCGTAGTCATCGGCAGAGGCGTTCATGTATATCTTGAAAAGTATCTCGTTGTCAAATCCCCAAGGTGAAGGGATGGAATTGATGACCCACCAAACTTCTTCAAGCATCAGCTCCTTGATAGGAGCATAAGTGAATGTATTGGGGTTCAATGGATGCTTAGACAAACGGTGTCCCTTAATCTCATGCTTTTTGATGGAGCGTTCTCGCTGCTGGCTCTCAGTCAAACGAGTGCCAACCAGAACGATGGCTTCTCCGTCTGCAACCACTTGGTCCGTGATAAACTTCGAGGTGGGCTTAATCTTCATCTTGTCTGTGCAGAATCGGAACGAATTATTAGGCACAGGATAGCCTTTGCCAATAACACAACTCCAGAAAGTATCCTCCAATTGCGGGGTGGTTCTCACTACCTGAATGGGCAGTTTCTGATCCCTTGCAGCGTCCTCGATTTTTATCAGCACCGTGGAAACATATTCGTCGATGACGGGGTTCTCTACCATCGTGTCGTTGCATACCACATAAACCCGGCGTTTCAAATCCTTGCCTTCCTCTCTAAGTGAAAGCATGGAAAACCACGTGAGCATCAAGAGCGTTGTTGAATCCTTTCCGCCCGAAAAGCCAATAATCCACGGACGGCAGTTCCTATCTGCCTCCATGTACTGGTCTTTCAATTCATCAATAACCGCAAGTACTCGTTTGGACTTTATTTCAATCATTCACTAAATTCAAATTATGACCTCTTTGAATGAGGTTTTGTTCTGTGTTCGTTATCAGTCATTATTCCCATGTTTCAGCACCCCTCATGGGGATACTTTTGCAATTGCAAAAGTACAAATTATTTCTGAATCAGCAAAAAATAAATCGCGAAAGGGGGGCTGAAGGCTGTTCAAAATGGTGGAACCTGGGGGTTATTGCAAGGACAACAGATTATTAAGAAAAACGGAACCGTCAAAGTACTGGCGGCTCCGTTTTCTCCTGTAAGGCTCTTTTTGTAAGTGAAATATGTTACATTTCCCCTTCAGAGCATGAATGCTTCGATTCCTATCTGTTGTTGCTCTTCTTGTCTGTCGTTGTGTCCCCTTTTTCTTTCACCATATTATTGGGGATGTCGACAAAAGGTGTATCGAAGGTGACTGTGGTTGTATCAATTGTGGTATCTGCGATTGCCATTGTTGTTGATTGAGGCTCACATTGATGACTCTCTTGTTGGATTTCACCTCCTTTTTTGGCAAGATATAAACTAAACATACCTAAAACAAAGCTCAATATACCCAGGATAATACTTATTATTCCCAAAACCACACTCCACCTGCCCAGCCTTGTGCTTAATTTATTTGCCTTTTCGCTTTCCTTAAGCAACTCCTTAACTTGATTTGTCTGTGTACTAACTTCTTTTGTGAGTTCAGTATTCTTAGTTACCCACTCGCCAACCTCCACGGTCTGTTCACCAACTTTTTTTGTTAGTGCTGTATTTTCGGTTACCAACTGGCTAACCGCTCCGGTCTGTGTACGAACTTCTCCCGTTAACGCTGTATTCTCGGTTACCAACTTGCCTACCTCCTCGGTCTGCTCACGAACCTTTTCCGTTAGCGCGGTATTCTCGGCTAGTAACTTGCTAACCTCTCCAGTCTGTTCATCAACCTTTTCCGTTAGCGCAGTATTCTTCTCCACTTGTTTATTGACTTGAGAAGAGAGGATGTGTATTTCGTCTAGCAATGTTTCTGTAATGTTGTTTTGCCAGATTTCACATTTGCGTTTTGCACTTTCTATGTACCGGATACTATTACGGATATTGAAGGCTTTTTTGCGGCACCTGTCTTTCTCGTCCTTTTGGGGTTCTACTGCAGATATCTTACTATCGTGTTTGTAGTTGTCATTATACTTGGACTCAAGGAGTGTTTTGCAATAAGTGTACTCAATCAGACTGTTATTGCACAATAGCAAGAACATCGCCAACTCATCATTACGATGCTTAGTTATAGTGGATAAGTTGGATTGATATAAATAAGTGAGAAATTGTTTTTTCTCTTTAATGGACCTTATATTCTGCGGAATCCCTTCTGGATCTTGTTTTTCGTCTAGTTGTACTTGTATCGACCTGACGGTTCTTTCTATTTGCTCTTCATCGTTTCCATTAACAGCTTTTTTGACATCCGATGGTGTCTTGGTGTATGCCTCTATAAGAGGAGTCCAGTCTCGTAACTTTTGAGAAATATTCTCGGCATTAGAAATAATTTGCTTTTCAAATTGGTCTAAGTACCAATTGATGACAGGATTATTATGGGTTGATAGAAATGGTTTTACCTTTAAATATTTCCTAGGGCCTTCTTCTGTTTCTTGTGTATAATAGTATGCAGCATATCTTCCATCACATTCACTATCAGACTCATGCTCATGATAGAAAAGTTTTGCATAGTGATAGAATGAGATGAAAAGTGCATCAATTATTTCATCGACAACTACTTTTGACCTATCAATGCCCGCTATTTTAGAACAATAGTCATTGATAATCTGTTCTCGGTCATAGGAATAAATAACAAATCCGTTTCTAGACTGCTCAACACATGTAAAGCAAGTGTCAATAGTCTTCCCATTCTTATCGGACAAACCGAAAATCAAGTCATAAGCGCCTTTCAAATTCGAATCGCCGGATTCTCGTCTGGTTATCGTTAATGTTAAAGGATTAAGGGAGGCGTCGTCAATTTCATAAGGCCCCAACTGGTTTCCATTAAAACGATTTTTTTTCTCACAATGGAAGATTGTGGGGAACCAAAATACACAAAAAAAATTATTGGTATCCATAGAACGCAACTTCAATAAGAGATTTACAATAGGACATCTTGGGAATGATCCTATCCCCTAAATCTTCTTCAAACGGAGAGAACGGAGTTCTATTCGAATGATTCTCTCACCCATTGAAGTGACCTGATAGCGTCTATTTGCAGCTGAATCCAATCCGAATCTAACAATCCCCGTACGCTGCATGCGATCAACGAATTCCTTTTCAGTTTTATTGAGTAAAGTAGACAACTGCCCATTGGGGTTGTCTAAAAGATATTCGTAGTATTTGATTTCTTTGTCGATTTCCGCGTTAATCATAGCATGATGTGTGTGTAAGGATTGCTCATTGTGTTTTCGAATACAAAAGTACTCATAAAACATGCAAATGTCCAAATAAAAAATTCTTAAAAAATGTTAAATTTCTTATAACGAACTATAATATAAGGGTTTCTATTTTCACTTTCGGGAGATAAAATGTGTAGTTATTGCGATATAAAACATCAAAAAAATCCCCAAAAACAAGAAAATATCCATTGCAATAGTATGCTTTTATTAAAAATAATACAAGAATATTATTTTCAATTTTTTATCTGTAGAGCTAATTCGAAATAATCATTTTTTAACCAAGAATGTTAATTTTTCTTAAAGAATGAGGTGCGGTTTCGAATTACTGATTAGTGAATATAATATTTTGTTTTTTTTGTGGACATTTTTTTTGTATGTTTATAATTTTTTGTAGGTTAAAAGAAGTACAAACTATATCGTATTGAATATGTTAAGTGAATAATATTATGATTTCTTCTTATACAAAGATACAAAAAAAAGAAATAAATGAATTTTTCATTTTTTTCTTTGAAAGAAAAGACTGCAAGGGATTGGTGCTGTAACATTTCCAGAATTGCCATACTATAGGGTATAAAGTTTAACTAAAACGGGAAAAACTATTACAAACAAAATTAAAAAGACGGACGACTTCTATCAGGAGTCGCTGATATGGATGGGTTACCGATATGCTATCGGACTTACGGACAAGAACAGCAAGAGCGGCAAGGAAATGATTGCTGAAGAAGCCGATAGAGAAGTACGAAAAGAAACCATGCCTCTGCACCTATATTAACGAAGAATTTATTGTAGAGGATAACTTATTAGGGTGTTGAATTTGTTTGAAAAGATGTAAAAAAGTGTTAAAATATTTGTCCAATTCATTGATGTTTAGTATTTTTGTATGCAAAATCCAAAAATACTTCAATCATGAAGAAAGACAATGACCAATCCAGCAAAAAAGAGCTCATTAGACAGCTTAAAGAAGCCCATAGCGAGGCTAAACAGGCAAAGGCCGAACTCGAAAAGGCTAATGCAAAAATCGAAGATTTAGAACTGAATATCAAATTGTTGGAATATTTAAAAGACCCTGAAAATTCAGAAAAAAAAAGCAAATTGAGTCCCCAATGGCAGAAAATAGTGGACATATTCCTCGCCATCAATACTCGGCAGAAGACATCGTGACGTGTCTGCTCCTGTATGTTTACTGCGGATGCAGCTACCGCAGCATTCCCAAGGCGCTTCAGGTCATGCGCCTGCGGGCGGGCTTTGAGGTCGGAGACTTGCCTGACGTGACCACGGTCATCGGCTGGGTGGAGAAAGCGGGGCTGGCTGAACTGCAGAACAAAGGCAAGAGTCTTCCGGAGTCATACGCTGTCGTCATGGACGAGAGCATATCTGTGGGAGGATTCAAGCTGCTGCTCGCTCTTGGTATACCATCAGAAAACGAGGGTCATGCCACCAAACACTCTGAGACGGAAGTCCTTGGCATGGAGATTGGCGAGAGCTTCGGCTCGAAGGATGTCGGGAATCACCTCCGACATCATTGAGTCGTGTTTTGGAATATACAAGGCCAGGCGTTCCCCCGACAAGATGGCTGGAATAACTACCATCATCCTCACAATGCAAACAAAAGTTATACACATGAATAACAAATTCAACACCCTAACTATTAACTATCGTATATCAAATGATTGTTTACACTTTTATACCTCCTTAGAGAGGTGTTTTGATTAACTGGTTGTGATATTTACACCCCCTAGGGGGTGGC
>CACZUZ010000010.1 GCA_902784465.1 uncultured Bacteroidota bacterium | reverse complement strand
GGTAGGGATTGGCGTTGGTGGTTTGGCCGACATAGACAACCTCGTTGCCATCGAAGCTCATGCTGTTGTCCCAGTCAACCCAAATGACAAAGCCATAGGAATAGCCAGTGGCTACGGTAATATCGATGTCAGCAGTTGTGCCGGCGGGGATTGAACCAGCCATCGTGGTGTTGTCCATAAAGTAAGGAGCCGATGAGGGGTGTGAGGTGGTGTTGGTCATACCGCCAAAAGAGACGTTGGTGATACCGCTGTTGTCGACCGAGGTGGGGTTGGGGCTGCAGTAGCCGATATGGAACGATGTGCTGGAAACGGCAGAAACATCGCTACCGCAGTTGGAGACGACGTGGACTGTATAGTCCTGACCAACCGTCAGGTTGGTATAAGTGTATTCGGTAGAGGTGACAGTAACCGGGGAGCCTACCTCTGTGCCATTGTTGTAAAGGCTAAGGGTGTAGCTGTCGGCGACGCCGAACCAAGAGACGGTGGCACTGGTTGCATTGGTCTCGACATCGAGGCTGGCGGGTTCGACACATGAAGGCAGAGTCTCGACGGTGAGGTCGTCAATATAGAGGTGACCGGAATTCCTCATAAGCATCAAGGCGATATAGGGAGCTGACGGAGAAGCTGCCAACATGGGTACGGTATATAATTGGTGTGTGGTGCCCGTGATTTCGACTTCCGACACGAGAGCGAATGTGCTGGGGTCGGCGGGGTCGGTCATGGTGCCAACGAGGAGATTCTTGGTGTAGGAGGCACCGGAGGTGCGGGCGTAGAAAGAGATACGGTTGCCGTTCATGGGGTAGGTGGCCACATCGATAGCCGGGAGGATGGCAATCATCGTGTCGGGATAGGAGTCGCTGGTGCTGCCATAGAAATAGAGGCTGCGAGAGCTGCCGTCGTGGGCGTATGTGCTGTAATTATAGGAGTAAGGGTAGTAGGTGTAGTTGCCTGTGCCTGAAGCATAGCGTGCCCAGCAGAGAGGAAGGGCATCAGTAGTGGTGGTGCCGGCAAGCTCTTCAGTTTCGAAGCCTGTGGTGTACGGAAGAGCCACCGGGGCACAGGAGGTCATGCCTCTGACGGCGTTGACAAGGGATGAGACATCGCCGCTGCCGCAGTCGGAAGCCACAGAGAAAAAGTAGAAGCTGGCGGGGGCGAGGTTGGTGACAGTGTAGGTGGTGCCGCTGATGCCGCTGGCAATCACGCTGGTGTCGGCCATATTGTAGACCGTGTAGGTGGCGCCAGTGTTGAAGAGGTCTGACCAGGAGAGGGTAAGGGTGGTTGTGGTAGGATTGGACACAGTGAGGTCGCTAACCGGAAGGCAAGAAGGAGCAGCCTGCAACACAACGTCATCGATGGCTGCATAGTAGTTGTTGGAGGTGCCGCCCTCGTACTTGAAGGCTATACGTGCGCCATTGGTGAGAGTGCCGGCAGGAATAATAATATCCTTGTGGGTCTTGGTAGTGGTTCTTTCGCAAGATTCAATCATGATGAAAGAGGTTGAATCCGAGGGATTGTTCAACACACCGACGATAATGGTGCCATTACTGGTGCTAGTACCCTCATTGCGATAGGTAAAGCCAAGTTGGAGAAGCCCGGAAGAGGTGATTTCGGGCATGACGGCGAAGAGCGGAGTTGTCGAGCTTGACTTGAAGAACAGGCAGTTGCCGTTGGATGCGTAGTTGGTACTCGACGAGAGGAATACCTGTGGGTAGGTTGATGTTGAGGAGCTCATACCAATGAAGCTCCAACAGTTTGGCAGAGTGATATCCGGGTAGCCGCTAGGGGCTGTGTAGCCCGTGGCATTGCCCGAATAGCTGTCAAAATCCTCTGCATACGGAATCGCCAGACCGCTGCAATCGGCCTGAGCGTGCGATGCCAAGGGTAGCAACATGGCCACCGCAAGCATCATTGTTCGTAGAAACTTTTGCATGTTTTTTTTAGTTAGTTGGTTATTGATTAGTGAAAAATTGGTTGTGCGTATTGATAGAGTTTGGTTGTTGGGGCTTCCAACGGCAATAATTCCTTAAAGAAAACAAGCTAAGTTGTTATGCTGTTGCATTCTTGCGGTGGAAACCAAATTGCAAATATACGAACATTTTTTAAACCGCAAAAAAATATTTTCCCATTTGGGAGGTGATGCCACTGCCGAAAAGGAGGGTTCCATCACGCCACTCTACTTCTCTCTTATGCTCACGGCAAAGCCTCCGCAGGGTGCCATGCGTAGCTTCAGCACGCTTTTGCTGTTCACTTTTCTTTTGCTGATGCTGTATGCTTGTGGGTTGTAGCCCTCGCCTGGCAGGCCGCTTGCACTCTCCGCGTCGGCATAGATGGTGGCCTCGTAGTTCTTGCCTGGCGTCAGGAAATCAAGCTTGACGCTGAACTCGCGCTCACTCTCGTCGGTGATGCCTCCGAGATACCAAGTCTCTAGAGCTTCTAGATTGTCTAGATCCTCTAGATTATCTAGATTATCTAGACCATAGACGTAGCGGGCAGCACTGCTTATCACCCCTTTCTTGCCGTCGGGCAGCTCCCCCACCCCGTCGGCGGCTTTGTTCAATGAAGAAATCTTAGGCTTGCGGGCGGTGACGATATAGTCGCCCGGCTCGGCGTAGAGGTAGATGCTGGTGTCCCAGTCGACGGCCACATCCTTGATAAACTGGAAGGCATCCATGTATGGCTCGTAGTGCTCGGGGAAGTCGGCGGCCATCTGTAGGGGTGAATAGAATGTTACATATAGTCCCAGCTGGTTGCAGATGGTGTGGCTCATCTTTTGGCCCCAGGGTACAATCTTGCCCATGTCGGGTTCGAAGATGCCGGGGGTGTAGTCCATCGGGCCGCCCTGCAGGCGCGTGAAGGGCAGGATGGAGGTGTGGCCGGGGTGGATGCGTTCGCGGAACTCGGTACCCATGGCGCTCTCGTTGCCAATCATGTTGGGCCATGTGCGGCAGAGGCCTGTGGGCCGCACGGCCTCGTGGGCGTTGACCATGATGTGGTGTTTTGCGGCCTCGACGATGGCGTAATGGTAGTGGTTGTTGATAGGCTGGCTGTAGTGTCCTTCGGCAAAGGGGATGATGGTGCCCACATAGCCGCTCTTCACGGCATCGTAGCCATATTGGTTCATCAGCGTGTAGGCCTTCTCCATCCAGCGCTCGTAGTTGACAGTCGAGGCGCTGCTCTCATGGTGCATGATGAGACGGATGCCTTTCTCGTGGGCATACCTGTTGAGGGCGGGCAGGTCGAAGTCGGGGTAGGGGGTAAGGAAGTCGAAGACGAATTCCTTCTGCTTGCCGTACCAGTCCTCCCAGCCGACGTTCCAGCCTTCGATGAGCAGGGCGTCGAAGCCATGCTTGGCGGCAAAGTCGATATAGCGGCGTACGTTGGCGTTGTTGGCTCCATGAGTGCCGTTGGGGGTGGCGTGAGCGAAGTCGGTCTCGCCAAGACGCACCGACGGGTAGTCGTTGGTGTAGCTCCATGTGCTTTTGCCCGAAATCATCTCCCACCAGACGCCCATGTACTTCACCGGGTGAATCCAGCTTACATCCTTGAGCGCGCAGGGGTCGTTGAGGTTGAGGATGAGACGCGAACGCAGCACGTCGGTGGCTTTCTCGCAGACCATGACGGTGCGCCAAGGGGTGTGGCACGGGGCTTGCATGCGGCCCTTGTAGCCGGCGGCATCGGGGCAGAGCCATGCGCGAAACACGAATGCTTGATTGTTTGATTGTTTGATTGTTTGAGTATTTGATGCGTCAGCACTCAAGCATTCAGGCATTGAAGCATTCAAGCAATCCAAATTGAGGTGCATGGTGGGATAGTCGAGCGTGGCAGCCTCGTGGATGTTGATATAGAGTCCGTCGTCGCTCTTCATCTGCAGGGCCGTCTGCACGCCGGTGCGCGAGAAGTCGGTCCATGGCCATCCGCCATGTTCATGCCCTTTCTCGTAGAGACTGTCGATCTGCGACAGGCGGCTCCGGGTGTAGTTATACTCCTGAGTGTCGTAGTCGCCTGGAATCCACCATGCTGTGTGGTCGCCAGTCATGGCGAACTCTGTCAGTTCTTCCTTGAACCAGAAACAGACCAAGGCGTTATCGATAGGGAACTCGTAGCGGAAACCGAGGCCGTCGTCGTAGAGACGGAAGCGTATCTGCATCACAGTGGCTCGCTTTTCGGTAGAGTGGTCCATGCTGGCCACGCTTCCCACGGGCTGTTCCAGCGTCACTAGCATCTCGTTGTAATGGTTGCGGATATTGGCCTCTTCGCCCCACACGGGTTGCCATATCTCGTCGAAGCTGCTGTGTCGCGCATCTTTGAGGACGAAAGCATGCGCAAGGTCGTCGCGCCACTCCAGTTCGAAGCCCATTTTCGATGGCAGAACCACCGCCTTGTCGTTGTAGTTGAGCCAATAGTAAGGCTTTCCCTCCGTCACAGTGAAACCTAATTTCATCTTCCCGTTGGGACTGTTAAGCGACAGCGTATCGGCCCCCATTGTCGAAAAGCCAGCACCTATTGCTGCCAAAAAAAGGAATAATATCTTTGTTTTCATTGTTTCGGGAAATGTTGTTGATTAGTGGCATGAAGTAGGGAACGGTTAGTCCCTCACGCCGTCGGTGACGCAGCGTATCAGTTGCTCTTCCATCGCATTAGTGTAGGCGGTGTCTGCCAAAAATTCGGCATTCTCGACCTCGATTTTTTTGAGACAAGAGTCAACAGTCTCGAAGTCTTCGAGTTTGTAGCATTCGCAGGCTGTCTTGCCAGCTTCGATGCCGCGTTTTCTTGGATTGCCGTTGTTGCACGACGACAAAATTAATGCCGAAAAGGATATCGCAAAGAGGAATTTAATGGTCTTGTTCATAATATTTTATGTTTTTTGTTCATTAGCCAATGATATTGCAAAAATAACAAAAAGTTCAGGTATGAAGTAAAATGTGTGGGTAAAAAAGGAGCAACATCCTGTTTATTCCACATTTTGTGTTGCAATATCACAACTATTGAAACAAACTTTTAGACGTTTAAACATATTTTCTTATCTTTGTAAATTCATTTGTTGTACAGGTGTGTACTCAATGTTCTGTTTTTAAATGTAATATACAATAATTGTAAAATAAAAATGTTCGAATTTTTAAGCAAACTGTTTGGCAGCAAGTCGCAGCGCGACCTCAAAGAGGTGCAGCCATTCCTTGACGCTACCCTAAAAATCTACCCTACGATCAAGGAGCTGAGCAACGACAGTCTCCGTTCCAAAACCGATGAGTTCAAGAAACGCATTCAGGATGAAATTCATGTGGAAGAGGATGAACTAGCCAAATTGAGGGAACGTATAGAAAATGAGTACGATATGCCTGTGGATGAGAAAGAACAGCTCTACAAGCGTATCGAACAGCTTGAGAAGGACTCATACGACAAGACGCAGAAAATCCTCAACGAGATACTGCCGGAGGCTTTCGCTGTCGTGAAAGAAACCGCGCGCCGTTTTGCCGAAAACGAAGAGGTCGTCGTTACAGCCAACGACCACGACCGCGACCTCTCGGCACGTCGCGAGAGCGTCAACATCGACGATGAAGGACGTGCGCACTACAAGAACAGTTGGATGGCCGGCGGCAACATGATAAAGTGGGACATGGTTCACTACGATGTCCAGCTCATTGGCGGCGTGGTGCTGCACAGCGGCAAGATTGCCGAGATGGCTACCGGTGAGGGTAAGACCCTCGTCGCCACGCTGCCCGTCTACCTCAACGCCCTCCCCGGCAAGGGCGTGCATGTGGTCACCGTCAACGACTACCTCGCCAAGCGCGACTCGGAGTGGATGGGTATGCTCTTCGAGTTCCACGGCCTCACGGTGGACTGCATCGACAAGCATGAGCCACACAGCGATGCCCGCAAGGCTGCCTACAATGCCGACATCACCTACGGTACCAACAACGAGTTCGGTTTCGACTACCTGCGCGACAACATGAGCCGCAACCCAGACGAGCTTGTCCAGCGTGGCCACAACTACGCCATCGTCGACGAGGTCGACTCGGTGCTTATCGATGATGCACGTACTCCTCTTATTATTTCGGGTCCCACGGCCAAGGGCGAGGATCAGGAGTTTGACCGCTTCAAGCCTGTCATCGAAAAGCTCTACAACACACAGCGTATGCTGGTCACCAACATCCTTGCCGACGCCAAACGCCTCTTGGCCGACAACCTTGACCAGAAACCCGACCAGCCGGGTGCCATGGCATTGCTCCGCGCCTACCGCGGCTTGCCCAAAAACAAGGCCCTCATCAAATTCCTCAGCGAAACGGGTGTGAAGTCACTGCTCCAGAGAACGGAGAACTTCTACATGCAGGAGCAGAACAAGTATATGCACATCATCGACGATGAGCTCTATTTCGTCGTCGACGAAAAGCAACGCACCGTGGAGCTTACCGACAAGGGTATGGACTTCCTCTCCGACCTCGGCGAAGATCGCCGTTTCTACCAGCTTCCCGATGTCGGTGCCGAAATTGCCGACCTTGAAAAGGAGACCCTCACGCCCGAGGAAAAAAGCAAACGCAAGGAAGAAATCTACAATAATTTCGCCGTCCAGAGCGACCGTGTCCACACCGTCGACCAGCTACTGAAGGCCTACACCCTCTTCGAGAAGGATGTCGATTATGTGTTGACAGAGGACCGTCAGGTGAAGATTGTCGACGAGCAGACGGGCCGTATCATGGAAGGCCGCCGCTGGAGCGACGGTCTCCATCAGGCTGTCGAAGCCAAGGAGAATGCCAAGGTGGAGGCTGCAACCCAGACCTATGCCACCATCACGCTGCAGAACTACTTCCGAATGTACAAGAAACTGGCGGGTATGACCGGTACTGCCGAGACCGAGGCCGGTGAGTTCTGGAACATCTACAAGCTCGACGTCGTCGTAATCCCCACCAACCGCCCCATAGCCCGTGTAGATATGGACGACATGGTCTACAAGACCAAGCGCGAGAAATTCAAAGCCGTCATCGACGAGATAGAACGGCTCCGTGGCGAAGGCCGTCCGGTACTTGTGGGTACTACCTCGGTCGAGACCTCTGAGCTGCTCTCCAAGATGCTCAAAATGCGCAACATCTCCCACAACGTCCTCAATGCCAAGCTCCATAAGAAAGAAGCCGACATCGTGGCTGAAGCTGGTGAGCCAGGCCGTGTAACCATTGCAACAAACATGGCAGGCCGTGGTACCGACATCAAGCTTAAGGGCGACGTGCGCGAGCGCGGCGGTCTGGCCATCATCGGTACCGAGCGTCATGAGAGCCGCCGTGTCGACCGTCAGCTGCGTGGCCGTGCCGGCCGTCAGGGTGACCCGGGAAGCTCGCTCTTCTTCGTGTCGCTCGAGGATGACCTGATGCGTATCTTCGGCTCTGAACGTATTGCCTCCATCATGGACCGCATGGGGCTTCAAGAGGGAGAGGTGATTCAGCATAGGATGATTACCAAGCAGATAGAACGTGCCCAAAAGAAGGTTGAGGAGAACAACTTCGGTATGCGTAAGCGTCTGCTCGAGTACGACGACGTGATGAACAACCAGCGTACCGTCATCTACAACAAGCGCCGCAATGCCCTCTACGGCGACCGTCTCTCGATTGACATCAGCAACATGTTCTACGACACCTGCGAGCTGCTCTACAACGAGGCCGACCAGTCGCACGACTTCGAGGGTTTCAAGATGGACATGATTCGCATCTTTGCCATCGATGTGCCTTTCAGCGAACGCGAGCTCTTCAACTCGCGTGGCAGGGATATGGTCGACAAGCTCTACGAACTGACCTACAACGCCTATAAGGAGCGCATGCAGCGTCTTGCTGAGCTGGCATTGCCTTTTATCAAGAATATCCACGACAACTCACATTACCAGAATATTGTCTTCCCCATCACTGATGGCGTGAAGACCATGAATGTCATCTGCCCTGTCCAGAAGGCCTACGACAACGGTGGCCGCGAGGTGCAGCTCACCATCGAGAAGAACATCACCCTCGCCATCATCGACGATATGTGGAAGGAGCATCTCCGCGAACTCGACGACCTGAAGACCTCTGTACAGAATGCCTCCTACGAGCAGAAAGACCCCTTGCTCATCTACAAGTTCGAGTCCTTCAACCTGTTCGAGAAGATGCTTCTCGAAATCAACCGCCAGATTGCCTCGTTCCTCAGCCGCGCCTCGCTGCCTGTCAGACAGGAGAGCGAGATGAAGGAGGCACACCAGCCGACCCAGAACCAGAAGGGGCTCCGTACCAGCCGTGTTGACGGGGTGAGCCAGGGTGCCGCACGCAGACCCGACGGTGGTGCGTCGCAATATGGCTACGACACCGCCCAGCGCGAGAAGCCGCAGCCTGTCCATGTGGAGAAGAAGGTGGGACGCAACGACCCCTGTCCCTGCGGCAGCGGCAAGAAATACAAGAACTGCCATGGCCGCGACCTCGAGTAAGCCCGCCCGTGTGCAAGTACCCACAACGAGAAGACCCTCGGAATCATCGTTCCGAGGGTCTTCCCATTTTTGAATGAGGCGTAGAAGCCCGGATGGTGTATGTTTTTTTTAGTTTCCTGCCTGTTGACGGTAGCGGTTCAGGTCGCTCTCGACATTCTGTACATCCTGGTTGGTTTTGTCAACCTTGTCCTGGGCTTCGCTCTTCTTCTGGCTGTTCTTTTCAATGTTGTTATTGAGTTTCTCAATATCTTTCCTTAGCTCTTCAATCTTCTGCTGTATCTTGGCAATCTCAGCCTCTTTCTTGGTAATCTCGGCCTCTTTCTTTGCTATTTTTTCCTGGTCGGAGACTATGTCTTTCTCAATAGAGGCGAGGTTGGAGGCAGCTTTCGACTGTGCTTTCTGTGCTTTGTTCAGGTTTTTGCTTTCGGCGTCGACTTTCTGGCTGGCCTCATAGCGGTCGACGTATGAGGGGAAAGACTCTGCCAGACGACGCACGTTGACATTCAGCTCGTTTTGGCTGATGGTCAGGTTGGGAGACTTGGCGAAGAATGTCACCACAGTGGTGCGCTCCTTCTTTTTGCCCTGTTCGTCAACCTTGGCATAAAAATCGATAGGCTGGGTGAAGATGTCGGTAAAAGTTTGGTTCTCAGCAATGATATAGCCGCTGCTTTTGCTTGTTTTCAACCCTGCATCTTTCAGGCGTTGGACGACAGCGTCGGTTGCCAGGTCTTTGTCTTGTTTCACGGTCACAGTATATGCCGGAATAGTGTAGTCTTTGTACTGGGCGTTTGTCTCCTGCACGATTTGTGCTTTGAGGCCCATGATCAGCGTTGAAGCGATGAGAAAGAGAAATACTTTTTTCATAATATAGGGATTTTTGGATTTTCGGATATTCGGATATTCGGATGTTCGGATGTTCGGATATTCGGATGGTTGGATGATTGGATTTTCGGATTTTCGGATGATTGGATTTTCGGATGATTGGATGTCTGGATTTAGAATTTGATTTTGATGGCCACTTCCGTTGTGAGGTCGTGGTGGTGTCTTTCTTCCGGAACCACGCTGCGGTAGCCATAGTCGAAGATGACGTCGAAGTAGACATGCTCGTTCAGCTTGTTGGACACTTTGGTGACGCTGGAGAAAAGGAAGTCGCTCAATTCGTTCACGGCAGGCTGGTAGAAGGTGGCATGATAGAGGGTGGTGGACTCACCGATTTTCTGACGAGCCTGGACCCTTGCCGACACACGCATCTTCATGCCGTTCATGCTGTTGTCGCCGGTGAAGTCGACATAGTCTCCCACCAGTGCGGCACTGACGGAATAGTCGTAAACATCTTTCTTGTAGAAGAATGTGTATTTCAGACCGCCAAGGAATGCAGTCTTGAAGTCATAGCCCTTGAAATGGTTGGTCACAAACTCGGCGGCGATAAAGGGCGACCAGTGGATGTTGCGATAGTAGTCGAACTTGATGCTGCCATCCAGTCCCTTATTGGTGGGGACTTTCTGTTCTTCGTTGTAGACGAAGCGTACATTGGCATAAACGGCTTTGATGCTGTCGTTGCGTCCCAGTCCCGCATTTGTACGGAAACCTATATTGCTGACATTTCCGCTGTTATAGGTTCCGCCAAGTCCAAATTCGTAGCTCCAGTTCTGCTGGGCTTTCAGTCCTTTGCCTGTCATCGATAGGACGACAACGGCAACTAATAATAGTATTCGTTTCATATTTAATTTAGGATTTTAGGATTTTCGGATTTTCGGATATTCGGATGTTCGGATGTTCGGATGTTCGGATATTTGGATGTTCGGATGTTCGGATGTTCGGATATTTGGATGTTCGGATATTTGGATGTTCGGATGTTCGGATATTTGGATTTTCGGATGTTCGGATGTTCGGATGTTCGGATATTTGGATTTTCGGATATTCGGATATTCGGATGTTCGGATGTTCGGATATTTGGATATTTGGATATTTGGATATTTGGATATTTGGATTTTCGGATGTTCGGATGTTCGGATGTCCGATTATCCGATAATCCGTCAATCCGTCAATCCGTTAATCCGAATATCCAATCATCCGAAAGTCTTTTTCATATTTCATTCATGCCATAGAGTTCTTGCATCATGGAGATAATGTCGTTGTCGAGGTCGCTGCGGTCTATCTCTTCGAAGAAGGTACTGTCAAACTTGTGGCGGTCCTTCGGGTTTTTGTATTTCTTGTCGATGTCGTCCAGCATCTCCATTAGCTCGTCATTGCATTTGGTGAAGTAATCGACATCAAGACTGTCGAGCAGGTCGTTGTGTACGTTGGCGTAGCATTGCTCGGTTTTGGAAACCAGACGGTGTACATCTTGCCTGACTTCGGCATCGTCGATGCTGTTGTTGCAAGCAGCCAGCATGAGGCCTGTAAGGGCTACGATGGTAATGGTTCTCTTCATTCTATTGAATGTTAAATTGTTGTGATTGCTTATTGTAGGTTGTATTGTTTTGCAAAAATACATAATTGTTTTCAATTATAAGAAAAAATGTAGTAACTTTGCATTTTACAATTGTTTTCCGAAATTGTTTAACTTATTATAAGTCAGAAAAATGTCTCGTATTATTTCTCTTCTCCTGCTGCTTACGCTGTCTGTTTCGACGCTTATGGGACAGAACTCCCGCAGTCTTGTGATTCTTTACGAAAACGATGCCCATTGTGCTATCGATGGCTATGCCAAGGTGGCAGGTCTGCGCGACGCCATTGCCGACACAGCCGACGTGTTGCTGGTCTCTTCGGGCGATTTCGTTCAGGGCAGCATGGCTGGAGCCATCTCAAAGGGACAGTACATTGTCGATATCATGAAAGTTGTTGGCTACGACTTCCTTACGCTCGGCAACCATGAGTTCGATTATAAGCTTCCCCGTTTCATGGAGCTGATGTCGCAGCTCAAAACCGTGGCGGTCTCAGCCAACCTTATCGACCTCAAGACTGGCAAGCCTGTGTATGCCCCTTACGCCATCAAGAAAGTGGGCAAATGGAAGGTTGCTTTTGTCGGTGTCACAGCCCCTTCGACGATGAATACCGAGCGTTTTGCCTTTATTTCCGACGATGGAAGCCTTATATATTCGCTCGAGCCGGAACGCACATACGACCTAGTGCAGAAGGCTGCAGATCAGGCACGTGCCGAAGGCGCCGACTTCGTCTTCGTGCTTTCGCATCTTGGCGAGGATAAGACTGACGAAAATGTTGACTCTCATGGTCTTGTTGCAGAAACCAGTGGTATAGACCTAGTCTTTGATGCCCACACTCATAGCCTGCGTCCAGCCGACACACTGTTGAACCTTGTTGGCAAACCCGTTGTGGTTACCCAGACGGGCAGCGAGTTCAACAACATAGGCAAGTGCCTCATCCGTCCTGATGGCACCATAACGCTCTCGATGATACCCCTTGCCGATGTCAAGGAGAGCAGCGCGGCGGTGGTTCGCGCCATCGAGAATGTGAAGCAGAGCATGGAGAAGGTGACCTCGCGTGTCGTCGCCAAGAGCGACTATGTGCTGCGCATATTGGATGATGCCGACGAGTACCTTGTCCGCTATGCCGAAACCAATGCTGCCGACCTGGTGACTGACGCTTTTCGCGCTGCCACTGGCTCGGAGATTGCCATCACCAACGGCGGAGGTATGCGCAACCAGCCCAAGGCTGGCGACATCACCTACGGCGACTTCATCAGCCTGCTTCCCTACGACAACCTCCTCCAGGTGGTTGAGGTCAAGGGTAGCACCATCGTCGAGCTGTTGCGCCGCAACACCGCCAACATGAGCTACGACAACGGTAATTTTCCACAGGTCTCGGGTCTGCGTTACACCATACATACAGGTGTTCATGCCATTACCGATGTCGAGGTGATGCAGCCCGACGGCAAGTATGCTCCTATCGACCCCGAGCGACTCTACTCATTGACCACAATAGACTACTGCGTAAAAGGCGGCGGATTTTATGGCATTCTTCAGGGATCGAAGGTGCTGCGCGAGACCAACATCAACTACCGTGATGCTGTTGTAGACTATGTGGAGAACAACCTAAAGGGTGAAATAGGCATCCAATATGCCAAGCCTCAGGGACGCATTACTGTAGTGGAATGATTATCGGTTTCGACGCCAAGCGCGCTTTCAAAAACAACACGGGTCTCGGCAACTATAGCCGCATGGTTATATGTGCGTTGGCTGAGGCGAGGCCTGATATCGAGCTGGTGCTTTTCACTCCCGACGCAAGGGGAAGCCATGCCAGCTTCTATGAGCAGGAGTCCGGCGGACAGCAAGTAGCCTCTGCTTCCGGTTCGAAGAGAAATGTCAAGGTGGTGACTCCCAGAGGGGTATGGCGACTGTTCCCAAGCCTGTGGCGTTCCTTCGGTATCGCCACAGAGATTCGTCGCCGCCACATCGACCTCTATCATGGACTAAGCCACGAACTGCCACACGGCAGGGTGGGGGAGTGCAAGCTCGTCGTCACTATGCACGACCTTATAGTGTGGCGCTATCCAAAGCATTTTCCTGTCGTCGACCGCCTGATTTACAAGATGAAGCAACGTCATGCCTGTCGCTGTGCCGATGCCATAGTGGCCATAAGCAGGCAGACACAGCGCGACCTTGTCGACCTGTTGCATGTTGATGGCTCAAAAACAGAGGTCGTCTACCAGTCGTGCGACGCCATCTTCCATGCGGCAGTGCCCAACAGTCACCGTGCCGCCGTTCGCCAGCGTTATGCGTTGCCCGACAAATACATTGTCTGTGTGGGTACCATTGAGTTGCGCAAGAACCAGGTTGCTGTTGTTGAGGCTATGGCGATGGTTCCTGGCAATGTGCATCTTGTCGTGATTGGGAAGAAGACAGCTTATAGTGATGCTGTTGTTGATGCCGTCATCCGTCATGGGCTCGAGTCGCGAGTGCATTTCTTGCAGGGCGTCGACTTTGCCGACTTTCCGGCAATCTATGCGGAGGCTTTTGCATCGGTCTATATGTCTATCTTCGAAGGTTTCGGCATACCGGTGTTGGAGTCGCTGGTCTGCGGTACCCCTGTAGTGGCTTCATCCCGTTCGTCGATTCCCGAGGTGGGCGGCGATGCTGCCCTCTATGCCGACCCTTCCTCGCCTAAAGAGATTGCAGCCCAGATTAATAGACTTCTGTCCAATCCGCACCTCTACGGCGAGTTGCAGTCGCTGGCTACAATACAGGCCGCTCGGTTCGCACCAAAAAAAATAGCCTCAGACTTGCTGAGGCTATATATGATGACAACAGGTAAGGCTTAGAGTTCCACCTCGTCGATGAACTTGCCGTCGGTCTCGAAATTCATGATGCGCATGTGTTTCCATTTCTTGACGAAGAGGCCTTTGCGCTGGCCAACGAGTACCTGGTAGGTGACCTTGTTCTTGATCATCAGTGTGTAAAGCTCTTTGATTTTGTAGCCAGGATGCTCGGTCTGGACTTTGGCGACGATGGCGTGGGGATAGTATTTCTCCTCAACATACCAGCGAGTCTCGGTGCCCTTGGGCGAGAAACGGTAGCTGGTTTGCGTACCATTCTCGTTGCGGAATGTGGCATCGTAGATGAGGGTGTCGATGAGATACCATTCCACATTTTTGGTGTCGGGTGACAGACGTTTGAAGTCTTTTACATAACGTTCCGGTACATCTTTGTCCGATACAGCTTTCCCATTCTGGGCGAAAAGCAAACTCTGCGACAGCAATGCAATTGCTGCAAGTATGATTATCTTTTTCATTGTTAATGAATTGTTGGTTTATCCTTGTTGAAAATGCTTTTGCAAATGTACGTTTTTTTCTTATACTATGCTTGCTCTATCAAAAAAAATAGTGATTAAGGCATGAGTTGGCAATTGAAGCCTAATAGTCAGCCATCAGCTGCTTCATCACTTCTTCGCCGTTGCGGATAGCCTGCATGCACCAGTGCAGTTTCTGAGTCAGTTGTTCCTCTTCATCCATCTGCCATCGTATTGACGGGTTGCTTCTCATACGTTCGGTGGTGCTGAACAGAGACAAGGCGGCACAGACCGAGATATTGAAACTTTCAGTAAATCCGTACATTGGTATCTTTACATATCCGTCGGCGCCGTCGATGGCGTCTTGTGTCAGACCGGTCAGCTCGGTGCCGAAGACCAGTGCCACGGGCTGGCTGAGGTCGAGGTCGCCTATCATGGTGTCGTTCTCGTGTGGCAGGGTGGCGACGATGCGATAGCCTTTCTCGTGGAGATGGCGGTAGGCAGCCTTGATGTCGCTGTGTTTGTAGTAGTCGACCCATTTGCTGCTTCCAACAGCCACATCGCCAGCAGGGTTGAAGGGGTTGCGGTCTTCAACGACATGTACATCCTGTACCCCGAAGCAGTCGCAGCTACGCAGCACTGCGCTGGCGTTGTGCGACTGGTAGATGTTCTCCAGCACTACGGCGATATGGCGTGTGCGGAACTGGATGAGACGGTCGAATAGCTGCCGCTTGTTGTCCGAAATCATCTCGCCGGCGTTATCGTAGAGCCGCTGTTTTTGCTCGAGACTTAAACCGCCGAAGAATTCTTTATCTGCTATTTTCCTTTCAGGCATTTTTGTTGTAAATCAATTTGTTGTAATTGTTGTTCAGCATATCTGACAGCTCGTTGAGTCCGATGCCCTTAATTGTGGCAGCTGCATGGTAGACTGCCTCTATGCCGCATTCGGCAGTGTCTGTCTCGAGCAGGAAAGGGCCGTCGTAGTTCCTGAAGGTCTCCATGACTTTGGCTTTCTTGCTGTCGATGAGTGCGGCTCCGAAGGATATGCCTATACCGATGCGCTCCAGCTGTTGTGCCAACTGCGTGGTGCCGGTGAATCCATGCACCACCCAAGGGGTGGAGCGATAGCGTTTGCGCAGGCTTGTCAACTCATTGAAACACCTGACGCAATGCACGACCACGGGTTTTTGCATTCTTTCGGCAATAATGAGCTGCCATTCAAATATCTGCTGCTGTCTGGATATGTTTTCGTGCAGTTTGTCAAGTCCACACTCGCCTATGATTTCAGCATCCCTTAGATTGCTGTGGTACTTGTCATACAGCTCATCGGGAGATGTTGCTGTCTCCTCACCCACATGCCAGGGATGAATACCAAAACTGCGGGGGGTGATGACACCCTCCGCAGTCTTCTGGTGTGTGTGGAAATCAATAAACTGCATCAGCAATATGTTGTGATTTCGGTGTCGGATTATCTCTTCTTGAGGCTGAGGATTTCGCGGGCCTCGTCGCTGGTGGCAACCTGGCGGCCTAGGAGTTTGGCCATGCGAACAACCTTGTCGACCAGCTCACCGTTGCTCTTGGCGAGGACGCCGCGCTCCAGATAGAGGTTGTCCTCGAAGCCTACGCGAACGTTTCCGCCCATGACGATGGCGGGAGCGGCCAGAGTGAAGGCGTTGCGGCCGATGCCGGTGGCTGTCCAGGTGCTGCCGGCGGGGATGTTCTTGGCCATCCATACCAGGTTGTCGACGGATGCCGAAGCACAACCGAGGACGCCGAGGACGAAGTTGAACTGCATGGGGACGAGGGGCAGGGGTTTGCCGTCGGGACCGTTGACGCCGAAGGCGCTGGGTACCTGACCTTTGCGTGCCATGTGGACGATGGTCTCGAGGTGACCCATCTCGAAGCACTCGTATTCGGGCTTGATGCCTTTCTCAATCATGCGTTTGCCGAAGGCACGCATGGTGGGCATGGTGTTGTCGAAGATGTCGTCACCGAAGTTGCAGGTGCCGCAGTCGAGGGTGGCCATTTCGGGAACAGGGGTGGTGTTGGTGGAGTCCAGACGCTCGTCGGGAGTCATGCCCACAGCTCCGCCCGTCGAGGGAATAAGAATGACATTGGGGCACTCCTTGAGGATGGCCTCGGTGCACTCCTGGAAGCGGACGTGGCTCTGGGTGGGCGTACCGTCGTCCTCGCGGACATGAAGGTGGACGATGGCGGCACCAGCGTCGACAGCACTCTTGGCCTCACGCACAATCTCTTCTACGGTATAAGGCACATTGGGGTTCTGTTCCTTGGTTACTTCTGCGCCACAGATGGCAGCGGTAATGATGAGTTTTTCCATGATATTCAGTGTTTTGTTTCTTTTTAAAGAGTGTTTATATAAACTGCAAATTTACACTTTTTTTTGGATATTCCGGTATTTCTATTACAACTTTCTTTAGGGCAAACGCATCAAATTTAACAATTAACGTATCCCGACATCCCCTCACCAGTGCAAAGTTCTCGGCAGCCATACCCGCACGTTTGCGCTGGCGGTCCTCGCCGAAGGACATGTCAAGAACCCAGTGCAGCGAGTTTTCGACCTGTAAAGTTGACGGGACGCTGAAAGCGTCTATGCTCAGTAACCGCAGTGTCCGGAGAACCTGCGGGCAGATGGCTCAGCTAAAAGCACACTGAAAGTGTACCCCAACGACTTGATAGGCAATTCTTTTCAGAGTCGTTGCCTGATACCACTATGAGCCTGAGGTGCAAAGCACCACCCGGTTTCTGAGCGTTGACCGCTCCGCGGTCACTGTATACATTGCAACTTTGCAGGTCGAATTTTTTAAAGAGGCGACTGTTTACTGGAAAGGCAGCCATTCTCAAGAAAAGCATGTTGCACTACCATGATGTTGTGCTATTTGACGGTTACTTTGGCGTCCTTCTCTGATGCCTTTTGCTCTTTGTCTATCAGGAAATCAGGGCTGTATTTGCCCCTTGGGATGTCAGCAAAGATATACTTGTTGCATTTGCGGGCAGCGACAATATGGTCGGTTGTGGCAGTGACAATGGCAGATGCCGCGAGGTCGACCAGCTGGCTTAATGCCGAGGAGCCACCGCTGTTTTGACGGAGGTCGAGATAAAGGTCGCAACTTCTTTCGAACAGGATTTCGTTGGTAGATGTTGACCTGACGATATACTTTATCTTGGTCTCGATGCCGAATCCTTTTTTCTTCCAGACATCCACAACGGAAAATATCACAGCGTCAGCACCAAAGACGCGTCCAAAAATGGAGGCATCCTTGTCGATGAACATCTCGGCATCATAGGCACTTTCGGCTTTAAGCAGTTCCATGGCGAGATGTGGGCTTACGACATAGTAGCCGGCTTCTATCAGCGGTTGGCTAATTGAGGTATAGAGCAAGTCTTTTGCCTCCACGTTCGTTGTGTTGTTGATGGGCGGCATCACAAGGATGGTAAGAGGTTTTTCCTCGTAAAACTTCGGGTACAGGCTGCCTCTAGTGTATGTCGTGGCACAGGAAGAGAGAAGGAGGCAGACGGCGGTGGCGATGATGATGATAGTGTGTTTCATGTTATTTGCCTGATAAACGTTTGAGTAATGGTTCGATGAATTTCTTTGACTCTGGATATAGTTCAATCTCTTTTTGCAACAAGGCGACCCCTCGTGCGGCGAAGAGAGTTGCATAGTCTGAAGACTCGAAAATTCTTTTCTGTTTTTTAGTGGCATACTTTTCGAAAGTTTCAGCAGTGGTTTCCTGAAGGAGGAGGAAGCCGTATTCGGCGTAAATGCCGGGAGGAACCACACCCCTTGTGCCACCTGGGTTGGACACCATGTCTTCATAGAGGCAGATGAGGTCGCAGATGCTTTGAGGAGTTTGTTTGTCGTAGCTGTTGTAGGCCAGCTGCTCGTACTTCGATGTTCCGTTGTTGGAATAGGGGTTCGACCCCCAGTAATACATACTCGGAGTTGCACAGGAAGTCATGAGGAGTATCACGATAGAAGAGAATAGTATTTTCTTCATAAATCAATGGTTTTTATTTCGTTAGTGGAGATGAATATATCTTTGGCGTAGACCTCTTGTCCGTCTTTGGTCACCTTAACCGAGTGCCTGCCTGGAGTGATTGCAATTTGCCTTTGGGCTGTTTTCTTGATGTCGCGTCTGGACTTGAACTTTTTATGCTTGACTGTTTTGGTGACATAACTTTTGCCGTCGATAATGACATTTATGTCGTATTCGTCGGAAGCAACGAAACAAACGGCGCTCTCATCGCTCAGGCCGCCATTAACAGTGTAGACACCCACACCGCAGCTGTTCAGTGTGATAATGGCAGCGGCACATAATAACAATGCTATCTTTTTCATTTTTCCATTATGTAATAGTTAGACAATTCGCTTTCGGGGATAGGAGATCCTTCATAATTGCAAAAAGAAATCTCGTTTTCGGGAGTATCTCCCATGCTGGCGGTAACGGTAAGCACACCGACCTTTTGTCCAGGCAGTTCAATCTTCATGCCTGTTTGCGGGTTGGTGACGGTTTTACCTTTTTTGTAAAGGGTAAAAGTCTGGCCTATAGCAATTCCCTGAGAGGCACCGCCCGAGATGATGTATGACCCATCGTCAACCGAAAGCAGGTATCCGCGCCAAGGTTTGTCCATACATTTGTTGATGATGTTCTCCACCAATTGAGTAAGAGCAGCGGAAATGGCTTTGTCGCTCAAGGTGGCATCATATCCTGCCGTTCCGCCAAGCCCAAGAGTTGTTTTTGCCGATGTTTCGGCATAACCGTTGGCCTCATCAGAGTAGATAATCAGTCCGGACGAGACCTCGACAAGGCGAATGCTGACGCCGGCTTCGACCGTTTGGGTTTTTGTTTGCGAGAACACACGTTGGTCGCCCTCCACTTTCCGTCCAAATTTTGTGACCGACCCCAGAATAATGTAGTCTGCACCAATCTTCTGCATTCCATCTCCAGCCTCAGCGATTAGTTCCTCAAGGCCATCCCTTTCCAGAAGGATGAACTTACCGCTGGCAGCGAGTTTAGAGGAAAGGATGTCGAGTGCCTGTTTTCTGATGGGGTCGTTCTCCCGGTCGTAGAAAAGACCCTTTGCATACTGAGTCTCGTTAGAGAAACGTCCAATGGCCACTTTCCGTTTCAAAGATTTGTCGCCCTGTCCAAAAGAAGGGATGGCTACCAGCAAGGCGACCAAAGCAATCAAGATTTTTCTCATAAATGTAATGTTTATAGTTGGTTGCCTACTCTTTTAAGCAGTTTTCGGCTTCCCTGCAAACTGGTGACATATCCAATTAAGGACACCATTATTTAGTCATTAGATAGTTTTTTCCAGAGGAATATGTACTCAACTACTTCAACAACCGCTCCACCAACGCCTCCGCCGAATCACTCAACTCGAAAATGAAGGGGTTCCGCTCTCAGGTAAGGGGTGTGTCCGACTTGCCATTCTTCATGTATCGCCTTATGAAGATATTTGGCTAGCCCCCCTGATGGGGCATCCACGGAAAATTCCCCCTGTGCCGCTCGTATTCATTCTCGGGGAAACAGAAGTTGAGGATGCCAACGGTGTAGACATCTTTCAGATGGAAATCCCATTCGCCAACCTGTCCCTGCTCTTGGATGGGAAACGTGGAGTAGAACACGCTACGGTCTTTGAAGAACTGCTGAAAGACATTCTGCATCTCCACGATGAACTTCTCGCCCTTGTCGTTCTCGCAGAACACATCGAAAATGGCTCGGTGGGAATCTTTTGAAACACCGAAATGTTCGGTGCTTTTGTAACTGACTTTCTCCACCACTTGCCTGCCACCAAGTAAGGCGTTGAGGAAGCTGATGAGTAAATCCTTGTTCAACTCTGTGCCAAACAATTTTTTAAACCCGAAGTCGGTATAAGGGTTTATGTAGCGTGGTTCATTTATCGTTGCCATATCGTATGCGTTTTATCGTCTTGAAATCGATTGCAAAAGTACACATTTTATTTGGATTGGAGAATTTTATTTCTCCATATTGAAGGGCAACCGCCATCATGGATGGCTGAGGCATCATGGTGGTCATCTTTCGATGGCTCCCCATCTCTTCATCGTTCCCTGCGGTCGATGACTTTCTTGAGGCGGTAGCGGTCGCCGGTGGAGGGGGCTATGGCATCGATGAAGTGCTGGTCGTAGCCAGGGGTGTCATAACCCCAGCGTTGGAAGTTGCCATGTTCGTCGACACGCTTCACCACTTGGTCGTTGTATTTAACTATCAGCAGTTTTGCGAGTTTGTCCCACCGCTTCATCATTAGTTCGGCGTATGCGATGCTTTTCTTGATGAGGTAGTCGCGACGGTCGGCCGGGGTCATTCCGCTGATGGCGGCAATCACGTTGTCCTGGTCGGCGAAAAAATGGTTCTCCAGCTCGCTCTGTGCAGCCCTCAGGTCGCCTATCATCATCGAATACCGAGGGTAGACCATGTTGGCAACCCAGTTGTTCATCCAGAAAGCAGACTCGAAACTGAACTCGTTGCGTGCGTTGTTCTCGGGACGGAAGGGGTCGGGCACCTGCGTGATGCAGCAATAGAGCGGCACGTATGCCACCATGTTGGCATCGTCGCAGTTGAACCATGTGACGCCACCCACGTCGTCGGGCAGCCATGAACGCATCTGGCAGGTCATGGTGAAGCCGCTCTGCTGGGTCGCTATGGGACGCTCGCGGAAGAAGTTGATGCTGTCAGAGGAGCGGAAGTGCATGGGCAGTGGACGTATGGGCATGCCCCACGGACCGGCGGTCATGTCAGTGGTCATGTCCAACGGTGTACCCTCGAAGTGGTCGCGCATGTCTTGCTGCAGGTCTTGAATGCTTAGCAGTTGCTCGGGTTTCACCCATAGAGGCATGTGGTCGCACTTGTCGAATTCGCCGTTGATATAGGGCAGGTACCGGTCCATGTCGCTGCGGTGGTGGCGGAAGAAACTCCACACCCTGGCATCGGCATAGCGGACATTCTCGAAGTCGATAGGGCAGTAGGCGTCGCGGAACGAGAACTCCTCATCTTTGCCGCTGAAGAAGCCCTTCTCGCGGGCAAATGCAACCACATCCCAGGCATAGACACATTCCACCTCGGGGCTGTTGATGTATTCGATATTGCGGCTACTGATGGCTGTCCGTTCTCCTTTTTTCGCTTTCCTTTTTTCGAGAGGAAACTGTCGTATGCGGCTGAGGTTGGCATGGGCACAGATGCAGTCGTCGGGTATGCGCAGCGCCACCCAGACGGCACCTTTGCGGCCTTTGCCTTTGCCGATAATCTCCATGATCCACGCCTCGTTGGGGTCGCAGATGGTTATGCTCTCGCCACTGCTGTTGTAGCCGTATTCCTCGACCAGACCGGCCATGCACTTGATGGCTTCGCGCGCATTGACAGAACGCTGCAAGGCAAGACGCATGAGGCTGAAATAGTCAAGAAGGCCGTCGGGGTTCTGTAGATCCAACCTGCCGTCAAAGGTGCTTTCTACTATTGTTAGCTGCTTTTCATTCATGAACCCCACGACGTTGTAGGTGTATTCCACCTGTTTGACAAACCGGCCTTCATGTACAGGACCCCAACCGTGGATGGCTATGTTTTCGCCAGGCGTATGGCGACCCGCAGGAGAGTAGAACAGCGAGCCGGCAAAACCGAAGCCGTCGCAGTTGTAGGTACACATCACGCTGCCGTCTTTCGACGCTTTCTTGCCTACAATAAGGTTGGTGCAGCCATCTGCATATTGTAGCGCGATGATTGATAATAGGACTATTGCTACAATTTTCTTCATTTTATGTTTTTTGTGTTATTCGTGATGCAAAAGTACACATTTTTTCCTTCTTGCCAGAAAAAAAAACGTTTTGATGCAATATATTTTTCGGTTTGCCGTTGAATAGCTCAAAATCATCTTTATAATAAGCAAGCTAGTAATGCACATAAAAAAATATATTGTGCCAATACTGATGGTGTTGGCTCTCTGTTTTTCGATGCCGGTCGAGGCTCAGACGAAGTCGAAGAAGCAACTCGAGAAGGAAAAGACGCAACTTGAGAAAGAAATCAAGCGCCTCAATGCCGACCTTGCCAAGGCCAAGAAGAATACCAAGCTCACAAGCTCCCAGCTCGCTTCTCTCAACAGGAAAATCAATGAACGTAACAAGCTTATTGACAATATTAACGGTCAGCTCTCCCATCTCGACAGCAAGATTTCGCAGATGAACGACAGCATAGGCCGCATGCAGAACCGGCGCAAGACCCTGCAGGATGAGTATGCAGCCACGGTGCGGTCGCTCTACCGTGAATATAACAGTGTCGACAAGTGGGTGCTGCTTTTCGACACACCGTCATACAACAAGGCGATGCTTCGCAGCAAGTATTTCCGCAAGTACAACCAGAGACGTCGCGAGCAGTCGCAGGCCATACGCGACACTGAGCGTCAGCTACAGGAGGCTGGCGACGAGCTGCAACGCCAGCGGTCGCAGCAAAGCAGCCTTCTGACCCAGGAGAAGCGCCAGCGTGACCAGCTCACCAAGGAGCAACGCCAGAAAGAGGCCTCCGTGCAGCAGTCGAAAGCCAACGAGAAGCAGCTCAGCCAGCAACTTAGCAAAAAAGAGGAGCAGAAACGCAAGCTCCAGAAACAGATACAACGCCTTATTGACGAGGAGGTTCGCAAGGCCGCCGAGCAACGTGCCGCCGCACAGAAGGTCTCGTCGTCATCCAAGAAAACTGCGTCGACCTCCAAGTCATCGGGCAAGACAGCCGGCAGCAAGACCAATGCCGAGGAAACTGCACCAGCCATTCCCACCGACAAGACTATGGCCGAAGAGAGTGCCTTGAGCAGCGACTTCGCTTCCAACAAAGGCAAGCTTGCCTGGCCTGTGGTTTACACCTCTATCAGCCGCAACTATGGTCTCTACACCCATGAGAGCGGCGGACAGAACATGAACAATGGCATCGACCTGGTCACATTGCAGGGCACCAATGTCTACGCTGTCTTCAAGGGCAAGGTGTCGCGTGTCTTCACATGTCCCAATGGCACCATAGGCATCATTATCCGCCATGGAGACTACATGACCGTCTATTGCAACCTCGCCTCATGCTCTGTGAAGGCTGGTCAGAGTGTGGCTACACGTGCCACCATAGGTAAGGTGGCAGCCGATGCCAACGGCAACGGTGAGTTCAGCTTCCAGCTCTGGAAAGGACGCGAAAGCCAGAATCCCCGTAGTTGGCTGAGGTAGCCTAATGATAATTTATTGAAAGCTCTTCAAGCTGCAGCTGTCGCCGTCGAAAAGGGCGTAGTCGCGGTTTTCTATCCAGTTGCCCACGTTGATGTAGGTGGCATCGCCTAGGGGGCGTGTCACAGGGGTGTGGCGATGGCCGAAGAGGAAGTAGTCGAAAGGTTTGAGTCCTAGGTTGGAGCGCTCTTCCTGACGTTTTTTGCAATAGAGATATATGCCCTCGCGGTCGTCGCCGAAGTATTGGTTGTATTTGAGGCTGTGGTTTTTGCGGCTGCTGTTGGACCAGCGGTTTGCTATGGGGAACCCTATGTTGGGGTGTACTCCGGCGAAGAGCCACTGGTTCAGTGGTCCGCGGAAGATGCGCTTCAGCAGGTTGTAGCTACGGTCTTGATTGCCCATTCCGTCGCCATGCCCAAGCAAGAAGAGTTTGCCGTCAATCTCCATCTCCCCTGGCTCCTTGTGCATCACCACGCCAATCTCTTTTTCCAGATAATCGAACAGCCACATGTCGTGGTTGCCAATGAAGAAATGGAATTCCACACCACTGTCGGCCATCTGAGCCATTTTGCCCAGCAGACGCACGTAGCCGCGCGGGACGGCATACCTGTAGGTGAACCAGAAGTCGAAGATGTCGCCAAGCATGATGACACGCTCGGCATCGGACTCGATATGGCCAAGCCAGCGGACCATATCTTTCTCGCGCTGCAGCGTATTGGCTCCGCTGCCCAAGTGTGCGTCGGTTATAAAGTAGGTAGACAAAGGTTTATGTTTTTACGTTTTACGTTTTACGTTTTATGTTTTACGTTCTCCGTTCTCCGTACTCCGTTCTCCGTTTTCCGTTCTCCGTTTTCCGTTTTCCGTTCTCCGTTTTCCGTTTTACGTTTTACGTTTTCCGTTCTCCGTTCTCCGTTTTCCGTTCTCCGTTTTCCGTTCTCCGTTCTCCGTTCTCCGTTCTCCGTTTTCCGTTTTCCGTTCTCCGTTTTCCGTTTTCCGTTCTCCGTTTTCCGTTCTCCGTACTCCGTTCTCCGTTCTCCGTTTTCCGTTCTCCGTTCTCCGTTCTCCGTTCTCCGTTCACTCAATCACTATCTCTTGTGTCGACGCCATAGCGCGCGCCCGTTCTACACGGGTGCGATAGTATTGGGTATGAGGGTTGTCGGGGCATTTCTCTTCCAAACCCTGCAGCACCTGCTCGAAGATGTCGAAGTCGCTCTCTTGATAGAAGAGTCGCATCGTGTGGTTGAAGGGAGCGTCGAGGGCATAGAGAGTGCTCAGCGAACCGGGGTTGTCGTCGATGAAGTTAAGCATCATCCTGTAGGTTGTCTGACGTTCGGCGAGGAAGAGCGAGTCGGTTGCGGCATGGGCTTTTGCGAAGTCGGCCTCGTTCAGGTTCTTGCGGTTCTCGGCATCGCGCTGTGCTAGCTCTTGTATTGCCACGTTCGACTGGTTGATGTAGCTCTGTATCTGCCACATGAGCTGTGACTCGGGAGAGCCCTTCACCATATAGGTGCGTCCAAGGTCGTTGGCGTCGCCACTCATCTCTATAACCTCGCCATCGCTGGGCAGCAGCACAATATAGTCGTAGAGGCTGCCATGCAGGTTGTAGAATGTCTGGTACTGCATCGTACCCTCGTATTTGAAACAACCTCTGGCATCGCATAGTATCGAGTCAACAAAGCGTGGTCCGTTGTCGGGGGTTATCTCCTCGATATAGAGCATTTTGTCGGCGGCATTGGCGAGGGTGCCTTCGATGGTGAAACTTTGCAATCCGTCGCCTTTCTTGCCACCGCAAGCTAATAATGTCAGACAGATTACGCAGATTGTACAGATTATTCTTGATTTTTTCATGAGTGATTGTATTATCAATTTCTTGTTTATCAACCAACAAAGTCAGCGATGGTTAGGGCGGCCATGGCTTCAACTACAACTACGGTGCGGTGGAGGTGGCAACGGTCGTGGCGGCCGCGAGGGTTCCATGTGCGTATGTTGCCTTTGGAGTCGAGGCACTCTGTGGGTCGGTCGATGGTGACTACGGGGTGGAAAGCGGTACGGAACACTATGGGCATACCGTTGCTGATGCCGCCTTGTATGCCTCCGCAGTGGTTGGTCATGGTTAAGTGATTGTTTGTTGGGTTGTCGATAAGCGTCTCTGTATGGCACCACTCGTCGCGGTATTCGCTACCTTTCATCATTGCCGCTGCGAAGCCGGCACCCATCTCAAAGCCGATGGCAGAGGGGATGCTCATCATCGCCGCCGCCAGTTGGGCATTGAGTTTGCCAAAGATGGGGTTGCCGATACCCGCCGGATGTCCTGTTATGGTGCATTCTATTATGCCGCCAGTGCTGTCGTGTTCAGCATCCACTCCCAGACTGAGCACCTTGGCTTCGATGTTGATGCCTTTTTCGCGCAGGAGCATCTTGGCTATGGCTCCTCCCACTACACGAGCTGCGGTCTCGCGCCCCGAGGCGCGTCCGCCACCACGATGGTCGCGGTAGCTGTAACGCATGGCGTAGGTGTAGTCGGCGTGGCCGGGGCGGAACAGGTCACGCAGTTCGTCGTAGTCGCTGCTGTCGGCCTCTTGGTTGCGAATTTCAAATGCTATTGGCGTGCCGAGGGTGCGGCCCTGGTAGATGCCGGAGAGTATTACAACATTGTCAGGCTCCTGGCGTGTGGTGGCTCCTGGACCCCCATGGCGACGCGACATCTCGTCGACAAGTAGGTCGTTGTCGATGACAAGCCCAGCCGGACAGCCGTCAACAACACCACCTATGGCAAGCCCGTGCGACTCGCCATAGGTGGTCAGTTTGAATCGTGTGCCAAAAGTGTTGGACACTATTTGACGATTTGAATCAGTTCGACTTCGAAGATGAGCGTTGATCCAGGAGGTATGTCGCCTACTGGATTTTCGCCGTATGCCAGGTTGTATGGTATGTAGAACATATATTTGGAACCTTCATCCATGAGCTGCAAGCCCTCGGTCCATCCAGGGATGACGGCTCCCACGGGGAACTCCATCGGCTCGCCACGCTCTATGCTGCTGTCGAACACTTTGCCATTGATGAGTTTGCCTGTATAGTGCACCTTGACGGTGTTGTTGGCGTTGGGACGCTTGCCGTTGCCGTCTTTCAGCTTCTCGTATTGCAGGCCGCTCTTGGTGGTCTTGACACCTTTTTTCTCAGCGTTCTTCTTCAGAAACTCGGCACCCTCATCCTTGTTTTTGCCGACAGAGGCCATCATTTCGTCGCGTTTCTGCTGCTCGCGTTTCTCGAATTCGGACTGGAAACGGCGCAGTATTGGCGACATCATAGCCTGGTTCCAGTTGTTCTTGCCGTCGGCCATGTCGATAAGCGACTGGGCTACAACTCTAAGATTCAGTCCCAGGTTCTGACGCTGCCAGTTCTGGGCCAAATCTTTGCCTATGGCGTAGGATGCCGAATCGGTGAACGTCTTGATTTCTGGGGTTTTGTGCCTGTTGATTTCAGATTTGGCGTTGTTGAGCTGCTTCTGCAACGACTCGTTTTCCTCAGTAAGGCGTTTCAGCTCGTCGGCTTTCTGTTTGAGCGAGTAGTAGTAGGCCTCGTCGATGGTAGCCTTGCCTTTCTTGATGGTGACGTCAGGCGACTGGGCCATCGCTGTAGCCGAGCAGCCAAGGATGCAAAGTGCTATGAGAATTTTTTTCATGCGTTTTATTGTTTTATGTATTTAAAGACCTTAAGAACTTCATGTCCTTAAGGTCTTTATGGCTGATATTACAATGTGGTTGTTATTTGTAAATCTTTGCAGGCTCGCCGTCGAGGATTTCCTTGCCGCACATTGCCAGTGCCAGCATCTCGTTCTCGCCTTTGTAGACCTTGACGGGGGCAATCCAGCCTACGCGTTCCTCGATCATGGCCATCCACGGCTTGCTGTAGGCAATGCCGCCGGTGAGGAGGATGGCATCCACCTTGCCGTTGACGACGGCGGCCAGGCGGCTGATTTCCATCGATACCTGATAGGTGAAGGCATCAACCAGGAGCTTGCATTTCTCGTCGCCGGCAAGGGCTTTCTTCTCTACCTCGTAGGCATCGTTGGTGCCAAGGTAGGCGACAAAACCACCTTCAGCGGTGACCATCTTCTTCAGTTTGGCCTCGTCGTATTTGCCGCTGCAAGCCACTTCGATGAGTTTGGATGCGTTGATGCTGCCGCAACGGGTGGGGGAGAAGGCTCCAAGGCCACAGAGTGCACGGTTCACCTCGACGCAACGGCCGTGGGCATGAACGCCGACGCTGACGCCACCGCCCATGTGGGCGATGATGAGGTTGAGGTCCTCGTAGCGCTTGCCAAGTTCACGAGCATAGAGCTTGGCGGTCATTTTCTGGTTGAGGCAGTGCCAGATGACGCCTTCGCGGCTGGGGTCGAGGTCGAACTCGGGGTGTCCGCTGATTTTGGCAAAATCGGGACGCTCGTCGACGATGCCGGGGTCGGAAATGTAGGCGTGGGCAAGGCCAATCTCGCGTGCGATGCTGTCGGCAATCAATGCTCCGAGGTTGCAGGCATGCTTGCCCTGGATGCCGTCGTGGCACTCCTGCTTCATGAGGTCATTCACTTCGTAGGTGCCTGATTCGCATGGGCGTGTCAAGCCGCCTCGACCCATGACGATGGCTATCTCGTCTGTGCCTATGTCGTGGCGTTTCAGCATGTCGAGGATTGCTCCCTTGCGGTAGTCAAACTGGTCTGCTACTTCATGGAATTTCTGTATTTCCTCAATGGGGTGGCTCAGGTTTTCGGTGAAGACCTCGTTTTCACCCTCATAGATGGCAGCCTTCGTAGAGGTGGCGCCGGGGTTGATAACTAATGTGAATCGTTTAGTACTCATATAATTATTGATTATTTCTTACATTAATATTTTCTGCAAAGGTAAGATTTTTTTTTTATATATTTATCGTTATTATTTGCCGCAGAAAAGCACAATGATGCCAATTATTGTTAAAAACTAGTGTTTTGATGCTGAGAAACAGTGATATAGTAAGTGATAATTTTTTTATATTTTTTTGCTAAACAATGTTAATTTTTTATGATTTGTCAATGTCGTATAATAAATATTCTTTTTCATAGTTATCTTTTTCGAAAAATGAGTACTCCAATGAATCGAATATTCTCCTGTCTTCTCGTTTTACCTCTGTTGTTTCTGTTTGCTGCAGTGCTTCCTGCCAATGCCCAGGTTGTCAGGAGTGGAGCTGATACTGCCTATTTCATGACCATTGACGAGGCCAATTTCGACAGTCTCCTCAACACTTTCTACATGCAGCAGTTCAAGCGTAACGCCTCGCGCCACCAGAGTCGTCGTGCGTCGCTAGCCTATGCCGAGTTTGACGATATTCCCGACTCGGTGTTTGTCCGTCGTCTGCAGGCCATGCATACCGTGGTGCCGATGACCTACAACGCTGAGGTTCGAGCCTTTATCAAGGTTTATGTGCGTATCATGAGCCGTCGTCTCGATGCCATGCTCTCCTTGACCGAATTTTATTTTCCTATGTTCGAGGAAACCCTCGACCGGTATGGTGTGCCACAGGAACTTAAATATCTAACTATTGTAGAGTCTGCTCTCAACCCCCAAGCCACATCACGTGCTGGAGCGGCAGGTTTGTGGCAGTTCATCTACAGCACGGGGAAACTCTATGATCTGGAAGTCAATTCGCTCGTCGACGAGCGTCGTGACCCCTACAAGTCGACCGTTGCGGCGGCGCGTTTCCTGAAACGTCTTTATGATATCTATGGCGACTGGCAACTTGCGATGGCAGCTTACAACTGTGGCCCTGGTGGCGTCAACAAAGCCATTGCCCGTTCAGGTGGCAAACGTACTTTCTGGGAGATTTACCCCTACCTTCCCCGAGAGACCCGCGGGTATGTGCCCAAATATATAGCGGCCTCTTATATAATGAATTATTACCATGAACATGGGCTTACTGCCGGACGCTACGACTTGCCCTTGCATGTCGACACCATCCATATCCATAACGACGTGCATCTGGCTGTTGTCTCTTCAGTCACTGGCATACCTGTCGAGCAGCTGCGTCAGCTCAATCTTCAGTTCCGTACCGATGTCATCCCTGCTTCCTCTCGCGAATACGCCTTGAGCCTGCCATCGTCGAAAGCGTCGCAATTCATCCGACACGAGGACACAATCTATAGGATGTCGCACGACACCATTGCCAAGCGATCGTTGGTGACACCGTCAACGTCTACGATGGTCTATCATAAGGTAAGGCGTGGCGAAACCTACAGTTCCATTGCCAACCATTATGGAGTCTCGGTGTCGAACCTGAAACGTTGGAACGGCAAGGGACGCAAGAATTCACTCAAGGTGGGTTCGCGGCTGAAGATTTATTTGCCCACTCCCAAGACGGGAGTTGCCAATACTGCCAAGAAGGCCGTCGCCGACACTGCGGCTACCGATACTGTGGCGATGGCAGATACTACGGTGATGTCAACTCCCGAGTCGGGTAAGGTCTCCAGTTCGGCTGCCAGACGTAAGGCTAAAGACAATGCCGTTTACCATACTGTGAAAAAAGGTGAGAGCCTCGGCACTATTGCAAGGAGGTATGGCGTTAGCGTAAACAGCATCAAGAAGCAGAACAACTTGAAGAAAGATGTTATTCATCCAGGCCAGCGCCTGAAGGTGAAATGAATAGCCCCATAAGGCAACCACATTAGCAAAACCGTATTATCCATATAGGTCGCCACAAACCGTAGACAGTAAACCGTAAACCAAAAACCAATGACTCCTGATACTCGTGCCAAAATATGGAAGATTGTGAAGAACAAGTATTTCATTACAGTCTTCATTTTCCTTCTCATCATTGTTTTCCTCGATGAGAACAACTTGTTTGTGGTCAGGTCGCTTCGTCACGATGTCGACGAGCTGAAGTACACTGTTGACACTATGCAGCAGGGCATATACCGCGACAGCATTCAGGCTGGAAGGCTCGAAGTGGACCTCGACTCCATCGAGCGTTTTGGCCGCGAAAACTACTTCATGAAGGCAGAAAACGAAGATGTCTTCGTTGTGACTAGAGAATGATTAGAAAACCGTAATCCGCTCACATACCATGAAATCAGTTAAGCACATAACCCTGTTCTTTGTTTTTGCTGCCATGTCGCTGACGTTCTCGTCCTGCGACGTCATCAAGAAATTTCTTAATACCGACCTCCAGGACGAAGACTATATCGTCGGTCAGCTCTACGCCGACGAGTATGTCAAGGAGCAGCCTATCCGTCCAGGCAGCAATGGCGGAGTACGTCCGCGGCCTGGCACTCCCGGCCACACCACCGGTATTACGCTCAACGACAAGGACAACCCTAAACTCTACTCAGCCATTGATTCGTGGTACGGAACCCCATACCAGTATGGCGGTTGCACTACCAGTGGGGTCGATTGCTCCTGTTTTGTGGGCAATATCTTCAAGTCGGTGTATGGTGTGACGCTCCACCGCACGGCCAACGACATCCAGAAAGACATGAGCAAGTTCATCAGTCGCGACGACTTGCGCGAGGGGGATGTGCTATTTTTTACCAATTCAAATGGCAAGGTCAGCCACGTCGGCATCTACCTGAAGGAAGACCTCTTCGTACATTCGTCAACGTCGAACGGCGTCTCCATCAGCTCGTTGGAGAACAGCTACTGGAAGAAACACTTCTATAAGGGTGGTCGCCACAAATCGGTTACAACCCAGTACTGAAAAACCACTGGTTTACACATTCCTTATTCTCATATTCCAGTCTCCCGTCAGCGTCTTTTGACTATTCTGTGGGTTGTTGTCTTAGTACCCTCTACCACGAACAGCATGTACATTCCGTCGGGCAGATTGCTTATGTCTAACGACTTCTTGCTTTCGAGAGTTGTTCGCATGACATTGCGTCCGGTGGCATCATAGATGGTCACCTCATTGACAGGACGGTTGAAGAGAATCATGCCACTTGTCGGGTTGGGGTAGATAGACAGTTGGCTATTGGCAGTTGACAAATCTTGTGGTATTGCGGCATTGTTGGTGTCCAATATGGTAAGCATAAGTGTGACAATACTGTCGCAACCCTCGAATGTCGAGAATGTTTGGGTGTAGGTGCCAGACTCGTTGTATGTCGAATCGTTCCATTGATAGCTTTCGGTGTAGGTGGTGTCGTAGATGCTCTCTGCTACAGAGTGGTTTATGGTCAGGTGGTAGAAAGCCAAGGAGTCGCAGCCTTGAACGGATTCGAAGAGGTGGCTTATCTCGGACGAGACGGTGTACATCTGGTCAAACAGCGTTATGCTGTCGCACACAACAAGGTCTTGTTCGGTGTTGTACGTCGGGTGGACATGGTAGTCGATGATGTGTACGCTGTCATTGGCGGGTTGAAAGACGATGCTGGAGTCGACAGGCTCTGCGGTGCTTATCTCGGTTCCGTAGATGGTGTAGCTGTCGCCTATACAGAGGTTAATAGTCTCGAATGATGCAGGCTTGACCTGATGGGGCAAAGAGATGTTGTCAATCCATGCACAGTCGCTGCCGCTGTTGACGCTGCCGTCTTTTGAGTAGGAGAACTTCAGCGTGTGGGTGCCTGCGGGTACGTAATAGGCGGCGCGTGTCCAGTCAACATCGCCCGAAGTGGTTATCTTGGTGTTGTTGTCTATGTAGAAATAGAATTTGTCGTAGTTGGCCTCTGACGACACTTTGTAGTAGAAGACGAGGCTGTCGCCGGTAGAAATGGTGACGGTGGCGGTGATGTCCGATGTCTCGCTGTGGGTCATTGTCGGTGAAGAACGCAGAGAGTAGCTGCCGCCGTAGGCTACGTCGTTGGTGACAGCCCAGGGCTTCGATGACTGGGTCCAGCCTGTTGTGTGGAATGTGTTGCCCTCGAAGGTCTCGTAAGGGTTGCTGCCGATGAAGAGGTTAAACTGTGTGCTTTCGATTTCTACTCTCGAGTGCGAAATGGTCAGTGGTACGGCGATGCCTGTCGGCAACAGGTTGTCGGCATGGAGTTCGAAACTGAATGATGCGCTGGCGCCGGGTTCAAGGGTGAATGCTGCAGACGTTTCGGAATTAGAGCTCCCGATATGGATCAGTTGTGTCGATGATGTTAGTGTAAGCCTGTCGGCCACGAGAGGGGCATGGCCGTTGTTGCTCACCACTGCCACGATGGTGGCGTTGCCTCCAGGAGTGGCACTGTCGTCGCTTTGGGTCATGTCGATGTCCACAGTGGGTGCTATGATGCTGAATTCCTTGATGTTTGTCAAGGGGAGCGTCATGTCGGTACAGGTTGCTGACGAGGTGACCGTGATGTGTGAGCCATCGGCGAGATATTCAGACACATGCAGTTGGCAGCTTAATGTCACGGTGTCGCCTGCCGCCAGACTGTCGATGACAATCTGTTGCGTCTCGACATTGCCTATTTGCTGAAAGACAAGGGCATCGGCATCAGACGGCGTGAAGGTGAAGGTGATGTTGTATGCTGTTGTGTCGCCGATATTGCTAATAATGCAGTCGACGAGTTGTGTCGATCCGGCTGTAAGTCCGGCAGAGGGAGTGATGTCAAGCACCATGGGCATTCTTCCGGAGCGTTGCACCACGTTAATTTGGCTGAAAGAGGTCTGATACTGCTGGGCAGAGGCAGCCAGTTCATACAGTCCCGGTGCCAGGGGGCCGGAAATTGCAAGAGTGGCGTTGCCGTTGGCATCGGCAAAGGCAGAGGCTATGAGCGTCTGTCCGTTGTTGCTGGTCAATGCCAGGTATGCATGGGGTGCTGCATTGACTGTCAATGTGTTGCTTTCGGTGGTGATTACCGAGGGGGCGATGACGGTCATCGTGGAGGCTTGTGTGAGGTATGGCATCACCGAGGGGTCGCCCATAAGGTGGTAAATCTCCCAATAGTAGAGTTTGCGGCTTGAAGTAGAGGATTGTACTGCCATGTTGCCCACCATCATGATGGAACCCTGCGACATAGCCCATTGGCTGTAGGCTTCGTTGTGGGTGTGGCAAAGACGGTCGTAGGCACCGAGGTTGCTGGAATTGTAAGCCATCGACATCGAAGCGTTGATGGAGGAACGCAACCCCACAGCCCAGTAGAAGTCTTCATACCAATAGGTGCTGTTGCTGCCACCTATGTATCCCACTGCGCCACAATAGTTGTCTTTGCGAAGCAGCGACTCGCCTAGGCAGGTGGTCACTTCAAATTTGTTTGTCAGGCAGCAGTTGCCAATCATGAGACCGAATTTTTGGCTGTTGGTCATCGACGACACATGAGAGGTGGTGAAGTTGGGTGTGCCCCAGCTCGTTGCGCTGCCGTGTGCCGAATAGTTGATCCAGCCGGCACCCTGGTTGTAGTAGTTGCGCACTGTCGCCGAGTTGGACGACGCACAGTTGCCTACCGTGACACCACTGGCGGCGGGAGGATTGTTGTAGGCATTCTTGAAATACATTACCTGAGTGAACCCTCTGGTGCTGTTGATGTAATTGATGGCGGCATAGTCCATTGCAGGGTCGGCATGAGAGTAGCCGAAGTCACCTGCCGAGCCGCCGTCGACACCAGCCACGAGGACTGCACGGTCCAGGAAAGAAGGGTCGGCGAAGGTGTATTGCTCATACATGAGCGTCTTCTGTATCTGGGGAGCCAGCTGGTCGCCATTTTGTGCCGAGAAGCGACCGCAGTAGCAGTCGGGAATGTTGTCCCCCGAGGTCCAAGAAATGTAGTAGAGGTCGGTGATATGGTCGTTGTCGGTAGTACCGGTGAATGCCGGGACTTGCTCGTGGTCTCCGACGATAAGCAGATAGGTGGGAGCCGGGTTGTCGGCAGTGGCATTGGTGTACTGCGATTGGATGTAGGCGGCAATCGATGTGGTGGTAGAGCCTACAGCCGAAGAACCGGTATAGACTATGTCGGTGATGAATCCCTTGCGGCGTTTCCATTGCACAAAACTGTCGAGCTGACCGTTGAAGGAGCTGTGTGCCACGATAAGGTAGCGTATTGGCGCCGAAGTGCTTACCGATTTGGGATAGAGGCTGTTCATCACCATTGCATTGCTGGCAAAGAGAGGCGAATAGTAGCGGTTGAAGAGTGAGAGAGAGGCCTCTTTGTCGGCGTTGCGGTACAAGACCTCGACGACGGCATGGCGGCATATTGCAAGCTTTCCAGTTGCAGGGTTGTATGTAACCGGTGAGAACTGTAAACGTGCCAGGTGGCGGTCGCGGGCTATGCCTACAGATTCCACCGAGGCAGTCTCCAGACCATAGAAAGCATTGGTGGCATACAACTTGTTGTTGATTACCAGCGGATGAGACATGGTGTCGGACTTCGATCGCGAAGGCTGGGCAGGCATCAATTGACCACCCTTGATGGTTATAGTGTCGTATTCGGCATCGCTGACACGCACTTCGAAACCGTTACACTGAGGCACTTCTATCAGTCGCGAGAATAGGGGCAGACATGGTGCGCCCTCATCGGAGGAGGGTATTAGCCCTTCGATGACGATGTTCGTAAATGTTTTCCCATCGACATCGGTGGTTGAGAGGCTTGGTGAGGGTAGGTCAAACACCATCTCCATCTTTTGCCAGTTATCGGTGACGATTCTTTGTCCCAATGCGGTGTTTGCTGATAATAAGACTGCCGCAATCAATAAAATCCTAATAGTTTTCAATGGTTAGATTTTTTATGTTTTGTTTTAGTGATTAATGGAGTGCATATTTGTGAAAATCAAGTGTATGTGTAGGTTTGCATTCTCCATATTACAGTGCAAAGGTAAACAAATATAGTAAATATGCAAACATTATCTTTCACGAGTTAAGAGTGATAAGTCATGTATCTTTAAACAAGTCACTCAGACTCACAGTGCGTTGGATCATCTCCGAAGAGTATTGGTTCTGCACAGTGTTTTCAGCTGTGACCATTATCGTGCTGAAAGCCATACGTTTTCTGTATAATTTGCCTACAATCTGTCTGCGTGCTTTCATCTTTTCCGCCTCCTTGGCGGTCAGAGTGTATGGCCCGTCGCAATACTTCATTTCGATGATGTTCACGTTGCGGTCGCCGCGTTCCAAAACCATGTCTATCTGCGTTTTGTCGCTATAATATGCAAACGCTTTTGTGAGGACACCGTCCACGCCCAATGCGTGCTTCAAATACTTCATTCCGCAGAAAATCGGTGTTATTTTTCGCGGAATGGCTGCAAAAATGATGTCATTCCGCAGAAAATATTACATAACTGAAAAATAATTTGCCAATTCAGAAAAAAAATGTATCTTTGCTCTCTGATTAAGTATTCATTGAAATCTACTAATTAATATATAACATTATGACAATCAAAGATCTTGAACCGAAAGCATTGTGGAGCAATTTCTACTCCCTCACCCGTTGCCCTCGTCCGTCAAAGCACGAAGAGGCTGTCCGTGACTTCCTCGTTGATTGGGCTAAGAAGAAAAAAATCGAGTGCCGTGTTGACAAGGTAGGCAATGTTATCATGTCCAAGCCCGCCACCAAGGGTATGGAAAACCGTTGCCCCGTAGTACTTCAGGCCCACATGGACATGGTGCCACAGGCACGTGCCGGCAAGGTGCATGACTTCCTCAAAGACCCCATCGAGACCAAAATCGTTGAGGACTGGGTCTACGCTTGCGATACCACCCTTGGTGCCGACGATGGTCTTGGTGTTGCCGCCATCATGGCAGTCTTCGAATCGAAGACCATCCAGCATGGTCCTCTCGAGGCACTCATCACCACCGACGAAGAGACTGGTATGACTGGTGCTTTCGGCCTCAAGGCTGGCGTGCTCCACGGCGACTATCTTCTCAACCTCGACTCCGAGACCGAAGGTGAGCTCTATGTGGGCTGTGCCGGTGGTATCGACGCTGCCTTGAGCATCCCCTATGCTACCGAAAAGGCCCCCAAGGGCATGGTAGCCTACAGGCTCACCATTGGCGGTCTTAAGGGTGGCCATTCAGGCATGGAAATCAATACCGGACGTGCCAACGCCAACAAGCTCCTCTTCCGTCACCTGCGCTGGGTTGCCGAATGTGGCATCCGTCTCATCAGCATAGAAGGTGGCAACATGCGTAACGCCATTCCGCGCGACGCCGAGGCCGTCATCGCTATGCCCAAGGAGCATGAGGAGTGCATCCTCCAAGAGTTCGACAAGGTTGCCGGATGGGTCAAGAAAGAACTTGCCAAGGTAGAGCCCGACTTCTTCATGAAATACGAGAAGGTCCGCATGAATCCCACCGTTATCGACGAAGAGGGTACACAGAAGATTATCAACCTCATGATGGTTGCCCCCAACGGTGTCATCCGCATGAGCAAGGATATGGAAGGCCTTGTAGAGACCTCCCTCAACCTGGCTATCGCCAAGACTACCGCCAGCAAGAAGTTTGTCGTTTATGCGCTGTTGCGTTCCTCGGTCGACACCGCTAAGGATGCCCTTGCCGAGCGTCTCGTTTGCCTTGCCGAGCTCGCCGGCGGCAAATGCCAGCTCAGCGGTGCCTATCCGGGATGGAAGCCCAACATGGAAAGCCAGCTGCTCAAGACCATGAAGGCAACCTACAAGAAGCTCTACAAGAAAGAGCCCGCTGTCATGGCCATCCACGCCGGCCTCGAGTGCGGTCTCCTCGGTGGCAAGTATCCCGACATGGAGATGATCTCCTTCGGCCCCACGCTGAACAGCCCCCACAGTCCTGACGAGCGTGCCAATATCCCCAGCTGTGTGAAGTTTTACGACTACCTTGTGGCTGCCCTCGAAGCAATGCCCGAAAAGAAGTAAGGCAAGCACTGTAGGTTGCCACCTATAGGGGCAACAAAAAAGGGATAATGTTCCTGACAGTTATCATACCACATTACAACAACGTCGCCCTACTCGGTCGCTGCTTGCGTTCGCTTGTGGCCGCCGAGTTGGGCGACGAGTTGCAGGTGGTGGTAGTTGACGATGGGTCGTCGGCAGGGCAGAGGGAGCAGCTCGATGCATTGATAAGCCAACTGGACGGCAATGACATCCAGCTGGTTTGCAATGCCACAAACAGAGGTGTCTCTTTCTCGCGCAACAGAGGACTGATGTCTGCCAAGGGACGTTTCGTATGGTTTGTCGATGCCGACGACGAGGTGGATGGAGAGCTGCTGCGTTTATGGTGGCCGGTGCTCTCCAAGACGCCTAAGGAGGTTGAGATGCTTCACCTCGGTCCGATGGTGACGCCAGATGCGAGGCGTGGCTCTATGCCGGCCGATGCCGTCGTTGAGCCGACAACACTCGCCGACTTGATGAAGCCTCGAACCCACTGTTTGGACCATACCACCTACTGGATAAGCCGGCAGTTCCTGAGGCTTAATCCTGATATTCGTTATCGTGAGGATTGCGTGATATTGGAGGATTCCATTTTTTTGCTCCAGCTGCTCAACAAGGCGAAAAAGATTGCATCTGCCGAGGGCTGCACCCTTTACATAAGGCACGACGACACTCCGTCTGTCACCGCGGGGCCTTGGTCGAGGGAGAAATCTGCGGCCTTTATGCCCAGCATACTTACTTTTTTTGGTTTTTTGAGCCGATTCATGTTCTTGTATTTTAGATTGCCGTATATACTTGATTTATATCATCGTTACTGCTATGTCTATATGCGTGTGCTGGCGGTGAAGGGCGTGCCATGTGGGATGTATCGCAAATTGTTTTACAACCCTGTCATACGTCACGATTTCTTCCCTCGCAACCTGAAAGAATTTTTGTTAAAAAATCTTGTAATTCATTCTGTTATTACTATCGTATGTCGTATTTTACGATTCTCACACAAATGATTGGCTACAGCTTGTTTGGAGTGGCGGCATCCAGACAGGCGGAAGAAAGTATGGGTGGGAGTGTGGATGATGGCAATGACTTCACAATCAAGCAGATAGAATGGGACAAACTCTTTGAACTATCACGAGAGCAGGCGGTGACGGCATTGCTCTGCGACGCCGTGCTGAAGCTGCCCAAGGAGCAGAGGCCTCCCAAAGAGGTCCTTTTCCACCTCGTCTCGATGAGCGACACCATCGAGAATGACAACCGCGTCCGCCATGAAGCATTGAAAAGTTTTCACGACACCGTGATGAAGCCCATGAACTTGCCCTGTGTCGTGGTCAAGGGCTCGTCAATAGCGGTACGCTATCCCAATCCGCTGCACCGTGAGTGTGGAGACAACGACATCTATACGGGGCGTGATACTGGTCGGCTAAGCGAAAAACTCAATTCTTTGGGCATAGCTGTCGACAATAAAGACCCGCGTCATGCGGCATTCTCTTTCCATGGCGTCGATTTCGAGGCCCACACCTATCTTCTTTATCACAATGATGAACCCGAGTGGACACCTGTCCCTATGGGTTCCACGGGTCTGTGGCATCTCCCCATCGAGGAAGAGACCTTCTTTTTGGCCAAGCATATTGAGCACCATGCGGTATTCTTTCATGAGATGGTGCGTATCCGCGACCTTGTAGACTGGTGCATGCTGCTGCGTAGTCCTGATTTCGATTTCAGGCGTTTCCGTGACTTGAAGAGGGGGAGCGATGTGGAGTATTTTGCCGAGCTTATGACATCGTTCTGCAACCTCACGTTTGGGCTCGAGATGGATTGTCAGCTGCCCGGAGGGCTAAGTGCTGACGATTTCGACAAACTGTATATGCAGTGTCCGGAGCGGCATCCCTCGGCCATAGTACGTGTTGCCCGCCGCAGTGGGAAATATATACGCTACCAGCGCAAGTACAAAATATTGTATGGGCAGTCCATGTTCCGCCGTTTTTACTTCAGAAACATATATGTGGCGTTGCGGAACCTGTTGTATAGATAGCGTTTTTTTACCTTATCAGCGTGACGGAGCCTTTGGCGGTGCGGTTTTGGCGAGGCTGGGCTATGGTGGTGTACCTCATCACCCATGTGTAAGTGTTTTGCGGGCATGGGGTGCTGCGGTAGGTGCCGTCCCAGCTGCCGCTGAGGGCGTCGAAATGTGTGACGAGAAGTCCCTGGCGGTTGTAAATCCACATCTCGGCAGTGGCAAGCTGGTCGCTGACGATGAAGAAAAGGTTGTTCTGCTGTTCGTCGGGAGTGAAGGCGTTGGGAACCCAGAAATGGGCTCGGTCGCAGCGTACTATTTCGCTTACGGTGTCCACGCATCCAGCCATGGTGCGCGCCACAAGCATCACCTGTAGAGAGTCTTTGTCTATAGGAAAACGGAACGTGCAGATGCGTGCCGTGTCGACAAGAAGGCTGTTGCCGACATCACCTATTTCCATAACCAGCCATTCGCGCGAGTGGCTCTCAGAACGGTCGCGCAGGCGTACGTCGGGGTTCGTAAGGTCGACAACGTCGGGAGCCAATTCCAAGGAAGCCTTAAAGTTGTTGTCGAGGTCGAGCAGCAAGTGCAGCACGGAGTCGCATCCGTAGATGTTGGTGTAGGATATTATAGGGTCGTAAGTAGAGTAGGTGTAGATGTTGCCGTCAATCCATCGGTATGGTGCCCCGTCGCATACCACGGCGCGGTGATAGTCGTGATGTGTGGGATTGACAACGAGGTGGAGATGGATGGTGCTGTCGCAACCATAGATGTTGAAGACTGAGTATTGATGATCGAACATTGGGCTGTCGCCAATGAAGGTGTATCCGTTCCAGGAGTAGGGGAGCTGGTCGTCGCAGATGGTGTCGAAAAGTGAGGTGTCGTTGACTGGATTGACCTTTAGAGAAAGGGTTACAGTGCTGTCGCAACTATATGAATTAAAGGTTGATAGCCGATAGTGGAAAGCCGAACTGTCGCCAGAGAAGGTGTGCCCCTTCCAAGTGTATGGAATTTGGTCTGCACAGATGGTGTCGGCGAAATGGAGGTCGTGGGTAGGATTTACAGTAAGGTTGAGAGTCACAGTGCTGTCGGCACCGTGGCAGTTGACAGTCAACAGTTGATGGGTGACGACATACGGTTCGCCTTGAGCTATTGCATCGTTCCACGGGAAGAGATGGCCGTTCCATGAGAATGGCAATTGGCTGTCGCAGATGATGCTGTCGATTGTGACAAAAATGTTGGGCCATACGTGTAGAGAGTAGTGTATGGTGCTGTCGCATCCCTGTGAGTTAGTGGTAAGTATCTGATAGTTGGCTGTCGACGCTGTGAACGTCTGCCCATTCCAGAGGTGGGGGAGTTGGTTTTCGACGATGGTGTCGGTGACGGTGGTATCGCTGGTGGCTTTTATGTAGAGTGTCATCGTCACCGTACTGTCGGCACCGTGGGAGTCAATAGTCGAGACTTGATAGTTGACGGTCGACGTACCACCTTGAGACTGTACCTCATCCCACGAGAAAACATGGCCGTTCCATGTGAGAGGTAGTTGACTGTCGCAGATGGTGCTGTCGAGGTCGATGTGGATGTTGGGCCATATAAATAGCGAGTAGTGTATGGTGCTGTCGCACCCCACGCTGTTCAATCCGCTCAATACATGGTTCGTGACTGTCTCTTGAAACATGAAACTTGAATCTTGAAACACAAAAGTGTAAGGCAGTTGGTTTTCAACGATGGTGTCGAGGATGTTGGTGTCGCTCGAATGCTTTATGTGGAGTGTCATTGTCACGATGCTGTCGGCACCGTGTGAGTTGATGGTCGATAGTTGATAGCTGGTGGTCGATGTTCCACCGTGCGTCACTCCAGGAGTTTGCGAGAAAAGATGTCCGTTCCAGGTTAGTGGCAACTCGCTGTCGCAGATGGTGCTGTCTATTATTGTTTGGATATTAGGCCACACAAAGAGAGAGTAGTGTATGGTGCTGTCGCATCCCAGAGCATTGAGGGTCGACGATTGGTAGTTGGCGGTTGTCTCGGTGAATGTATGTCCGTTCCAGATGTAGGGGAGTTGGTTTTCAACGATGGTGTCGAGAATGGTGGTGTCGCTGCTGTAGTCGGGTATTGTCAGTTCCAGTGTTGCAGTGTCGGTGCAACTGGAGCCTGCCAGCGATGCCACCAACTTTATGATGTGAGCTCCTGGCTGCAATGAGACTGAACTGTTTATGGATGATGAGTAAGCCTCTCCGTCAACAATCCATTTCCGTTGTTCGCAAGGCAGGTTGGTGAGTTGCTGACGTGCCGAATCGCTGGCAATGACGCTGATGTCTCTCAGTGCGATGAGTGTATTGCATTCGCTGCGTATGCTGTCCCATCCGATGATGGCTGCCGGATAGCGTTCGCCGGCGATGGCTTTCATCTCGAACGCGCAGCTGGCATCGGCGGGTGCGCCGACAAAGGAGAGCTGGCAGCGGTACTCTCCGGCTTGCGTGACGTGCAGCGAGCGTTCTGTGGAGAGAGTTACGCTCTCGCCGCTCTGAGGGTCTGTGCCATCACCTCCCACTCTGTACCACCGATAGTTGAAGCCTTCCGGCGCAGTGAAAGTATTCTCTACCTGACATCCGCAGTTCTCCGACGTGAGCGTCTTGTGGCCGCAGTCGAACAGGAAGTAGGCGTAGCCATAATGCTCAGAATGGGCACAGTCGTAGGTCGACAGCCTGATAAAGATGGTTTCGCCGTGCAGCGGGTCGAGGTCGATGCCGACAGTGGTCCAGTCTTTCCACAGCACAGCTTTGTCAGTCAGGTGGTTGGGACTGCTACTTGCGTAGGGGTCGTAGCTGTTCCACCCTAGGTCGCTGCTGGCTATGAAGTCGGCGGAGTAGCAGTCGCTGTTGATTTCCTCGCCGTTTTCATCGATGATTTGGAAACTAAAGCGGGGCCGTTGTGCAGCAGTATGGTTAGGTACCTGCAGTAGAGCCGCATACTTCATTATCAGCAGGTCGTTGAGGGTGGTGTCGACTCTGTATTCGTAGGTGATGCTCTCCGCTTGGGCACCCACGCCCCAGTTGCCTAACCGCACCGAAGCGGTGTGGCCCGAAGGAATGGTGTGCAGCATGTTGCCGGTACGAGGGTCTGTCTCGCTGGTGTCGGTGTGGACCGTATGTCGCGACAGTATGCTGTCGCTGCCCAGGTCAACGATGCCCATGTATTGTCTTGGATTGTTGATAGTTCCGTAGGTTCCACTGACGTAGCATGAGGCGAGATTGCTGTAGTCGATACATCCGGTCATGGGTTCGGGGCAGGAGGTCCGCAGTTTCCTGAGAAGGGCGACGCATGGGTCGGTCTGAGGGCTTGCCCATTCCTCACTATCTGAATTGCCGGCATTGCTGTTGGCGACGATGGAATAATAGTAGGTGGTGTGGCTGCTCAGATTGCTTAGTACTACATATGGTGTGCAGGTGGCAACGAAGTCGTTCATCTGGTATGGTGTCGGTCCGTAGTACACTCTCCATGAACTGAATAAGCCTGCATTCCAACCCAATGTCACACTGCTGGCAGTCAGTTCGGTAACGGTGTCGCCGCGCACGCTAGCTTCCGACAGGGGGCAGACGCTTACGGTGAAAGAGAACCCGTTGAAATTGATTGCGCTGTTTGTCGACATCATGAGGGTGACAACACCTGTGCGCGCGGTGTCATTCACCGCTTGCAGTCCCGAGTAGGTGCCTTTGTGGAAGCCGTTCACCGCGTTACCGTCGTAGATGTCCAGAAAATCGTACCCATATTCGGTATGCAGGGCTCCGCTGACGGTTATGGCGGTGCCGCTGTCGGAGACGAGGACGAGTCGGCTGCTGCAGGAGTTGGGATAGGTCGCTGTGCCGCCAGGGTCGAGCAGCGTATAGACGTTGCCGGCATGGAGGGTGTCGATGCGGCTGCTGTTATACGGCATGATAATGGTTTGTGCAGTTGATGACGACATCATGCACATCATTATCAGCAATATAAGAGCTGTGTTTTTCAATTCTCAGGCATGGGTGGTACGGGAATGTCAGCTTTGTCTAAATGAACATCCACTTGTGGGAACGGTATACTGATGTTGTTGGCGTAGAAGGCTTTGTAGATGTTTTCGCGGATGCGCATCCAGAGAGTCCAGTAGTCCTCGACGTTGACCCATAGCCACAGTGAATAGTCTACCGAGCTGCTGTTGAGTTCGCTGACGCAGATTTTTGGTATGGGGTCCTTGAGGATGAGGGGGTCGTTGTTGATGACCTCCATGATGACCTCGCGAGCCTTGTCGAGGTCGGTGCCGTAGGCGACGCTGCACACCACATCCAGGCGGATGACGTTGTCTCTGGTGTGGTTGATAAGGCTCTTGGTGGCCAGCTCGCTGTTAGGCACGATGATGATGCGGCCGTTGAAGGGACGGATGATGGTATGGAAGATGCGAATTTCCTTGACATAGCCCTTGTAGCTGCCAGCCTCTATGTAGTCGCCCACCTTGAAAGGCTTCAGCAGCAGTATGATGACTCCGCCTGCAAAATTCTGCAGCGTTCCCTGCAGTGCCATACCCACAGCGAGACCGGCGGCGCCGAGGATGGCGATGAACGATGTGGCTTTGATGCCGATGATGTCCATGGCCATGATGATGAGCATTACCTTCAACAGCACGTCGACCAGCGAGGTGAGGAATGTTTTCAGGGATGCTTCGGCATTGCGTTTTTCGAGGAGTCTGGTGAGGGCTTTCTTGAGCAGTTTGATGAGCTTGAATCCGACCCACAACACAATTATGCAGCCGATCATCTTCGGCACGAAGGCCACGGTGAGATCCACCAGGCTGGAGAGCGCATCTTTAAGGATGGTGTTCTGTCCGGTGACAACATTTTTGATTTCGTTGGGGTCAATGTGTTTAAGGGAATCGCTGACGCTTTTCAGGTCATTGATTTTTTGGACGATGTTGCTGTCGGTGATTATGGTAGAATCGCTTATCGGTGTTGCAGCTGCTTGTGCCGCTGCAGCCATCATTTGTTCCGGTTGGTCGTTTACTATCATGGTTCGTTTTTTTTGTTTGCCTACAGTCTTTGCGCTCCTCTGCACTTAAATAGGTGTAAGTTGTAACGTTGTTGTTTTTTTTTTATTGCTTTGTTGCAAAAATGTTTATTTTTCGTACATTTGCAGTGGAAAAAAGTCCTTGAATTAAATATTAATTGCTTATTTTCAGAGATAAACAGTGCTGTTTTATCTCGAATAAACCTCGACACACAGTAAAAACAAACAATTATGGAAGAAACATTCAGACAATTTGACAACGCCATGATGCCCGAAAACCGCGACATCCGCGCTGCTGCCCTTGGCGAATTGAGGGGCAACTGGACACAACCAGTCCTCGCCACATTGGTTTATGTTATTGTTGTAACAGCAGCTACCAGTTTGCTGGGCCTGATACCCGTAGCCGGCAACTTGGCGGCATCGCTGCTTATTGCCGCGCCTCTTGATTTTGGCTTTACCATTGTATTCCTCAATTACATGCGTGGCATAGACCGAGATGACATGGTTGGCAAGCCTTTCATGTGCTTCCAGAAATACGGACGATTCCTCGGAGTGTCGGTGCTCTACACTGTGTATATCATGCTGTGGACATTACTTTTCATCATCCCTGGCATCATCAAATCCTACGCATACGCGATGACTCCATACATCATGCATGAGAATCCTCAGCTCAGTGCCGACGACTGCATAGAGGCCAGCAAGAAGATGATGGACGGCAACAAGGGCAAACTTTTCCTGCTCGACCTCAGCTTTATCGGTTGGGCACTTCTCTGCATTCTCACCCTCGGCATTGGGTTATTATGGCTGATACCATATATGGAGTGCAGCCGAGCCAAGTTCTACGAGGAACTAAAGGCTCGCCAGATTAACCAAAGTAATCAGTCGAACTGGTAATATGACGGAAGTTGTAAAGAGAGCCAGTACAGAGGTTTAAGCTCTGGTCAAGACGAAAAGGAATGGAGAACTTCGCATGAGGTTCTCCATTCTTTTTTTCGTATCTGACAGCGTTGTTCAATCGCATTTGCTCCATCCGCAGGAGGTGCAATGCTTGCAGCCACCACTGTAGACTACCGACTTTTGTCCGCATTCGGGGCATACCTCGTCGGTGGCGGTGCCGTCCTTGATGTAGCGTCGCAGGGCGCGAGCCACACCGTTCTTCCATGTTGTGATAGAATCCTCGTCGAAGTTGAGTTTGGAGATGAGGTCGACGACATTGGGTATGGGCATGCCGTGGCGAAGGATGCCGCTGATGAGTTTGGCGTAGTTCCAGTACTCTTTCTTGAAGGTGCGGGAGAGTCCTTCGATGGTGATTTTGTAGCCGTCGGGGTCAAGGAATTGGAAGTCGTAGCGTGCGTGTTCGTCGCCTTGCTCCTTGACGCGGATGACCCAGCCTTTCTCCACGCCGGCGGGGAGCAGGAAGTTGTGGGCGCGGCCGGTGAAAATCTCGTAGGGACGTCCTTCGTACATGCCGACGACGGCGACCCAGTCTTCCTTGTTGTTCTTGAAGCGCAGCACTTCGGCTTCGAGTTTCTTTGGGCGTTTAGGAGCCTTGGTTTCGCCGAATTGAGGGGTGCTGTTCTCGTCTTTGCTCACCAGAACGCCTTGTCGGCTGCCGTCGCGATAGATGGTGCAGCCTTTGCAGCCCGACCGCCATGCCGTCTCGTAGATCTCGCGTACTGTCTCCTTGGTGGTCTCCTTGGGGATGTTGACGGTGACGCTGATGGAGTGGTCTACCCATTTCTGGATGGCTCCTTGCATCTTGACTTTTGCCACCCAGTCGATGTCGGCCGACGTAGCCTTGTAGTAGGGAGACTCCTCGATGACTTTCTGCAGGTCGGTGTCTTTCATGGCCATCACCTCTTCGGTATTGTAGCCGTTGATTTTCAGCCATTCGATAAAACCTGGATGGAAGACGTTGTACTCCTCAAACCAGTCGCCGCTCTGGTCCTGAATGACCTTATGTTTAGAGCTGTCCTTGTCGTTGGGGTTGATTTTCTTTCTTCGTTTGTAGCTTACGAGGAAGACGGGTTCGATGCCGGATGTTGTCTGTGTGCAGATGCTCACGGTGCCGGTGGGAGCGATGGTGAGGAGGGCGATGTTGCGGCGGCCGACGGTGGTCATCTCTTTGTAGAGGGAGGGGTCGGCATCGGCGATGCGCTTGATGAGGGGGTTGTCCTTCTCGCGATTGGCGTCGTAGATTGGGAAGCATCCGCGTTCCTTGGCCATGGTGACGGAGCTGCCGTAGGCGGCAAGAGCCAGGGTGCGCTGTATGTCGACAGCCATCTTGGTGGCCTCGTCGGTGCCGTAGCGGAGGCCGAGAGCGGCCAGCATGTCGCCTTCGGCGGTGATGCCGAAGCCGGTGCGACGGCCTTCGAGGCATTTCATCTTGACGTTGAGCCACAGGTTGCGCTCCACGCTCTTGATCTCGTCGCTCTCAGGGTCGTTGTTGATTTTGGTGATGATTTTCTCTACCTTCTCGAGCTCCAGGTCTATCAGGTCGTCCATCAGTCGTTGACCCATGGCTACGTGCTTACGGAATAGGTCGAAGTCAAAAGATGCTTTGGCGGTGAAGGGGTTGCGGACGTAGCTGAGGAGGTTGATGGCCTGGAGGCGGCAACTGTCGTAGGGGCATAGCGGTATTTCTCCGCAGGGGTTGGTGCTTACTGTGCGGTAACCATAGTCGGCATAGCAGTCGGGTATCGATTCGCGGATGATGGTGTCCCAGAACAAGACGCCAGGCTCTGCACTGCTCCACGCATTCGAGATAATCTTGTTCCAGAGGGTGCGGGCGTCGATTTCTTTGCGGACGATGGGGTTGGGGGAGTCGATGGGGTATTGCTGGACGAACGGTTTGCCCTCCATGACGCATTGCATGAACTCGTCGGTGATTTTCACCGAGATATTGGCTCCCGTTATTTTGCCCTGTTCCAGTTTGGCGTCGATGAAATTCTCCGAGTCGGGGTGCTTGATAGAGATGGAGAGCATCAGGGCGCCGCGCCGGCCACCCTGTGCCACCTCGCGGGTAGTGTTGGAGTAGCGTTCCATGAAGGGCACTATGCCGGTCGAGGTTAGTGCGCTGTTCTTGACGGGACTGCCACCGGGGCGGATATGGCTCAGGTCGTGTCCTACGCCCCCTCGCCGCTTCATGATCTGCACCTGTTCCTGGTCTATTTTCATGATGCCGCCGTAAGAGTCGCTGCTGCCGCTGTTGCCTATCACGAAGCAGTTGGAGAGCGACACCGTCTGGAAGTCGTTGCCGATGCCAGCCATCGGACTTCCCTGCGGCACAATGTAGCGGAAATCCTTCAGTAGCCCGTAGATTTCTTCCTCGCTCATGGGATTCGGATATTTCTGTTCTATGCGGGCATATTCGGCTGCCATCCTGCGATGCATCATGTCGGGGTTGAGTTCCATGATCGAGTTGCCGTCGCGCAACGCATACTTGTTCATCCATACGTTGGCGGCAAGCTCATCGCCATGGAAATACTCCACAGACGATTTCATTATCTCATCTGTCGTATATACCGTCGCTTTTTTCTCTTCTTGTTTTTTCATGTTATTAGTCATCTGTTTTTTGGGGCTTGGATCGTCGGGTACATCAAAATCTAAAAATAGGGCTTCTCCTTCCATGTCCGAAAAGATGTTATTTTGCACAGTAACAGTGCGTTGATTGTTGTATACGTTTTTTGGTCTACGCCGCTAAATTACAGATAAGAAATGTTAAACTTCCTCCTCGCCGTCGCCTATTTATCAACAAATATTAAACAATAAGAGAGGATGCCGTTTTTTTCGGCATCCTCTCTTGGTTGGTGAATTGTGAATTGTGAATTGTGAATGGACAAATGAATGGCTTAGTTGTTTTGTTGGGTTAGCGGACAACCAGTTTTTTCAGGCCGAGGCCTTTGCTGTTGTTAAGGCCGTAGAGATAGACACCCGAGGGGAGGTTGCTGACATCGAGGGTGGCGTGGCCGGAGGTGATGGCGGCTTTTTTTACAATAGTGCCAAGGGTGTTGTAGATGACCACAACATCGTCAATAGCCTCGTCGACTTTCACGTTGACCATGGCGGTTGCGGGGTTGGGGTAGACAGACAGCTTGCCGTTGAGGGCCGACAGTTCCTGATGTATGGCAGCACTGTTGGTGACGACCTTCACATAGAACACATAGTTGTCGGAGGCGTTGTTTTCGTTGTAGACGTTGATTTTGAAGAAAGTGTTGGGGCTGCCCTCGGGAGCGTCGAACTCGATATGGCATCTGTAGGTCATGTTGCTTTCGAATGGGAATGCGTTGGGCGTGAATGTGGTGGCCTCAGTAGTGTTGGAGACGCACCAGTTGTCGGCACAGATGGAGGTGATGAATGTCGCGCCTTCGTTCGTTCTCCGTGTATCGATAAGGGTGGGTGTTTGACCTAATCCGTAGACATTCACGTCGAAATAGAAGTCGCACTCGCCGTCGGCGGCCATCAGGATGATGGTGTCGCCGAAGCGCAGAGGGTCGTTGTTGTAGGTCAGTTCATAACTACCGGCTTTTGCGAAAGCAAAGGCCAGGACAAAAGAAGCAAAGAATAAAATTTTTTTCATGTTATTAAAGTGTTAAAGATTTGCGGATTAATGGTTTGTTTGTTACGATGGTGTGACGGTTGCCGTCAGCCTTCGGCGAGCTGGATGAGTTCGTCGACAACTTTCTTCACTCCTGTGCCGGCTTTCTCTTTGATGATGGTCACATCGCGGGACACTGCGACAGCGTTGGGGTCGACAAGCCAGCAACGGCTTGAGCGTGGCACATAGTATATCAACCCTGCCGCAGGGTAGACATTCATAGAGGTGCCCACGACGATAAAGTAGTCGCACTGCTCGCAGAGTGATGCTGCCGGCTCGATGTTGGGGACGGCTTCGCCAAACCATACGATGTGGGGACGCAGCTGCGCACCATCCTCGGCAAGGTCGCCCAGGTGTATGTCGTTGTAGCCTATGTCGGTGATGAGTTTGGGGTTGCGTTCGCTGCGTACCTTGGTCAGCTCTCCGTGCAGGTGCAGCACGTTGGTGGAACCAGCCTGTTCGTGCAGGTTGTCGACATTTTGGGTGATGATGTTGACGTCATAGTATTGCTCGAGGTGTACCAGCTGACGGTGTCCCTCGTTGGGCTTGACGGTGGCAAGCTGTCTGCGGCGCTGGTTGTAGAAGTCCAGCACCAAGGCTTTGTCTTTCATGTAGCCTTCAGGTGTTGCCACATCCTCGACGCGGTACTGCTCCCACAGACCACCGGCATCGCGAAAGGTGCTGATGCCGCTCTCGGCACTAATCCCCGCCCCAGTTAAAACAACTACTTTTTTCATGGGTTTTTTGGTTTTTTTCTAGTATTTCTAGTATTTCTAGTATTTCTAGTATTTCTAGTATTTCTAGTATTTCTAGATTTTCTAGATTTTCTAGAATCTCTAGATTAACTACGATAGTGTTCTTTTATTGTGTTGGGCTTTCAATTCTCGACTTTCATCTCTACTCTGCATTCTCTACTTTCATCTCCACTCTGCGGTTTTCGGCGCGGCCTTCGGGGGTGTCGTTCGAAGCAATGGGCTTGGTCTCTCCATAGCCGCGGAAGCTCAGGCGTGAAGCGTCTATGCCGTTGGCTGTCAGATGGTCGTAGACGGCTTTTGCACGTGCCGCCGATAGTTTCTTGTTGGCTTCTACAGAGCCGACATTGTCGGTGTGACCGCCAATCTCGACTTTCAGACTCGGGTTGTTCTTCATAAGCTCGACCAGCTTGGTCAACTCATAATGTGACTCCGCCAGCAATTCGGCCTTGCCGGTCTCGAAGAATATGTTGCGTAGCGCTATGCTGCTTCCGGCCTCGATGGGGTTGAGCTTGATGTTGACTACCCTGTTCGTCCTTGTCCCGGTGTTTTCGTTTTCGTTATCGTTTTCGTTATCGTTTTCGTCGACGTTAAGAGAATGAAAGAGGTAGCCTTTAGCAGAGACGTGGAATGCATAACGGTGTCCTGTAGGCAGACTGATGATGTACCGTCCGGTTGTGGCGTCGCTTGATGTGTTGGCTACGGTCTCGCCGCTTTGCAGGTCCACTATCCTGATGTCGCTTCCTACGGGAGTGCCGCTCTTGGCATTGCTTACCACGCCTTTGTAGCAGTCCGTCACCAGGGGTCGGACCTCTCTAGGCAGCTCGAAGCTGTAGATGTCAAGCTTGCCATGCCCTCCGGGACGGTCGCTCGAGAAATAGGCTCTCCGCGCGCCGGCATCGACAACGAGGCTTGACTCATCTCCGGCAGTATTGACAGGATAGCCCAGGTTCTCTGGTTTCGACCATTTCCCGTCATTGTGCTTTCCGCTCATGTCCCGTCGCGACACAAAGATGTCCATCCCGCCCATGCCTATATGCCCGTTGCTGGCGAAGTAGAGTGTTTGGTCGTCGTAGTGGATGAATGGCGACATCTCGTCGCCGGTGGTGTTGATGTCGGGTCCCAGGTTTACCGGCTCGGTCCATCGCCCTTCTTCGAAGGTCGTCTTCCAGATGTCCATCCCACCATAGCCGCCCTTGCGGTTGCTGACGAAATAGAGTGTCTTGCCGTCAATCGAGAAAGAGGGTTGTCCCTCCCAGGCTCCACTGTTGACAGGCATCCCCAGGTTGCGGGGGGAGCCCCACTTGTCGCCTCGGCGGATGCACATATAGAGGTCGCAGCGTCCGCCGCCGTCCTGACGTCCGCAGGCAGTGAAAAACATGATGCGTCCATCCTGCGAGATGCACTCGGCTCCCTCGTTGTCGGTCGAGTTCAGTGGCGAGGGGAGGGGAGAGGCTTGGGTCCACCGGCCATCCCTGAAGGATGAGATGTAGATGTCCTCTTCGTCGCGGGTGTTGGCAGTGGTGGTGGCACGGCGTGCAAAGCGACGGGTGAACACCATCGTCTCGCAGTCTACTGTGAGAGCCGGCAGGTATTCGTCGTCGCCGCTGTTGATGGCTTGTCCCATGTTCTCTGGGTCGAATGGCACGGGGTTTGCAATGGCATTCTTGCGGAAACGAGCTGTCGCAATGCCCCTTTCGGCCTCTGCATGTCGTTTGGGGACTCGCTTGTCGAGTTCGAGAAAACGATGGTAGGATGCAATGGCTTTGTCCATCTCGCCTGCGTCGAGCTGAAGGTTGGCAAGCTCAATCCAGGCAGGGAGGAGACGTGGA
>CACZUZ010000009.1 GCA_902784465.1 uncultured Bacteroidota bacterium | reverse complement strand
GGCATTCAACGTGTGAGGATCCACATCGCAAAGCACCATCTTGGCACCATGGGCACAAATGGCATTGCCGGCACCGATAAAACTGATGGTAGGAAGAATGACTTCGTCACCTGGCTGTATATCCATAAGGTGCATGGAGGAAAACAACCCCTCGCTACAGCAGTTAGTTGTCAAGACCAAGTCTTTCGATGTTTTGATGTGTTCGGCATACTTCTCTTCAAATTCCGCCACTCGTCTGCCTTTCCCAATCCAATTGGACTCAAAGACTTTTTCAAGAGCATCAAGCTCTTCTTTTCCTAGTGATGGTTGAAAAACGTTAATCATAATATTCTTGTTTTGTATTGTTATACGAAATGGTAACGGTCCAACATGTCATGTATCTCCTCGCGCGAACAGTACATCATTGTGTCGATGATGCTCAGGTCGGGGACATACTCTTCGCAGCGCTGCTTGTATCTAATATCGTCGTTGCGACGTATAAAGTGGAGACTGATGCCCATCTCGCTGAAAGCCTCCTTGTTGTAGAATTTTGTCCCAGTGATAGAGTTCAGATAGTCGGAACAACCGTTATGCAGGCAGGTGCGACGGATTACCTCCGGAGCCTTGCAGTCCCAACGGGCTGACACTTCGGATAGCAACCTGATTTCGGTCGTGATGCCCAGGTATCCGGCTACGGTTCTCAGTTGTTTCACCAGATAGCGCGTCAGGTCAGTCTCCTCGTCCATTATGATAGGCCTGATGACTTCCATCGCCTCATTGTAGTAGGGAGCTTTGCCGTAGCAGTTTCTAAGCATCCGACACATCTTCTCCGCCCGTTTGAGGTTAACCACCCGTTCCGTCTCGCAGATGAGACGATCGGGCGATGCATGGCTCACTTCAATGCCAAAGTACTGCGGCTGGTCGCCTTGCCCCAGGATACGGTTGTGGTTAATCCATCCGTTTTTGATATAGTGGGCATTGTCGCCAACAAAAAAGAGGTCGGCGGTATGTATGACCTGCCAATAGCCGATGTAGGGGAAGAAATACGGCTGCCAAATCGCGATGCATTTTTTTCCTTCTATCATAATACAAAACACTGTTTTTTTAATTCTTCATCATCACTGTGGATGACACACATTTTGCGTAAGTCCACCTTGTTGCTCACAGGGACGCTGCTTGTGCGGAACACGCCGCTGTCGAAATAGCGGTCGTCCATGCACAGCATCATGCCGCACACATACTCGTCGTAGTGCTTGCCCTCCCACTCGCAGGGATAGGTTCGTTGCTTGATGAATGGCTGGAGAATATTACAGGAATTGAAAATTGCTTTTCGCCATGTCTCTTCGTCGGTCATCACGCCCGCATAGAGTCCTTCGCTTTTGCCCAGATTGTAAGGCTTGACGATGTACTTGTCTTTGTTCTTCAGTGCATCCTCCCAAATATCCCCTTTTGTGGTATGGGGGGCATGTGGTAGAAACGTCGGTATAGTGTGCTGGCGTAGGAAGACTGTTTCCTCTTCCGTGAGGCATTGACGTGTGAAGTCATCCACAAAGATGAGGTGCAGGAAACGCTTGTCGTGAATGAGGAAGATGGTGCGGAAGTCGTTAAGCATCCGTACATCGATCATGGCTTGCAATGTTTCCATCCGGAAGGACAGAAGGTCTTCCTGATTGAGCGCACTGAATACCACCGCATTGTGACTCCACTTGTCGATATTTGCCTCCACTTCGGCAGTTTCAAATATCGTGACATCATGTCCATAGTACTCATAGAACTTTGTGTAGAAAGCACTCTCGCTGCCTCGGTCGCCGCTCTTCAGCACATAGACGGGCAAGCCCGTGGGAACGATGTCGCGCATGTGGGTCAGAAGTTCGTCGTAGCGGTTCTCCCACGAGGCGTCGGGATGCTCAGCCATGAACTGCTCTGCCTTTATCACCGAGGGGTAGTTGGCCCAGATGCCGTGTCCGAAGAAGCGGCAGGAGATTTCCACCAACAGCAGCTGTCCATCCTCGCTGATGAGGTAGTCGGGACGGTAGGCTCCTGCCCGGAAGGGATAGCGGCTCTGGCGGTCCAGAATCTCCATCACCTTCTCGTCCAAGGGCATGTATTGCGGCACCCACTCGCGGTAGTGTTCCGCCATATAGGCGATGCACTTGTAGAGCAGGGCCTGCATACGCCGCAGCTCATCACGCCGCTCCGATGTTATCAGCATCGGGCGGTCGTGATGCCAGTGGTGGTAGTAGTCGGTTTTGTCAGCAAACAGCTGAAAGCAAACGTCTTGACAATTCATATTTCTCAATAATTATTTTTTGTCCCGCGGAAATGGCAGAAATATTCATGCGTGCTATTTCCGTAATTTCTGCTCTTTCTGCGGGACTTTATTTTGTCCCGCGGAAATGGCAGAAATGGCAGAAAGATTCTGGGAGTGTTCTATTTCCGTGATTTCTGCTCTTTCTGCGGGACTTTTATTTTGTCCCGCAGAAATGGCAGAAATGGCAGAAAGGTTCCAGTGTTCTATTTCCGTGATTTCTGCTCTTTCTGCGGGACATAATTCTATAAGCCATTGACAACTCGATGTATGCTATTATCAAGGATATTATCTGTGTTGAAATTGACAAGGATACCTACTTTCAAATCCATCAATTTAAGATAAGTCCTTGTCTGCTTAAAAAAAACATCTTGAAGTTCCTTTACGCTTTTCAACTCTACAATAACCCTGTCTTCAACAAGCAAATCCAGACGCAAAGGTGTTTTCAACAAATGTCCATCATAATGTATCGGTACATCCAATTGCCGTTTGACATTAAGACCTCTCTTTTGTAGTTCGTAGGCCATTGCCTCTTCATAGACGGATTCTAACAGACCCGGACCAAGCTTCTTATACACATCGTAGATGGCACCGCGAACTTGATATGTTATATCGTTGTCAGTCATCTATCTATAATTTGTGTCCCGCGGAAATGGCAGAAATGGCAGAAAGATTCATGTGAGCCATTCCTGTGGTTTCTGTTTTTTTTGCGGGTTTTTATTTTGTCCCGCAGAAATGGCAGAAATGGCAGAAAGATTCATGTGAGCCATTTCCGTGATTTCTGCTCTTTCTGCGGGACTTTATTTTGTCCCGCGGAAATGGCAGAAATGGCAGAAAGATTCATGTGAGCCATTTCCGTGGTTTCTGTTTTTTGCGAGTTTTTATTTTGTCCCGCAGAAATGGCAGAAATGGCAGAAATATTCTGGGAGTGTTCTATTTCCGTGATTTCTGCTATTTCTGCGGGACTTTTATTCTCGGCTATTCGCTTTTAAACAGTTTCGACTGGTAGCCCAGGCACTGGAAACCGTTGCGGTTGATGATGGGGATGTATTCTGTAGGCACATTGAGCTGGTTGCGAACCCAGTAGCAGATGCTGGTCGACATGCCGATGGAGTCGGTATACTTCTTCATCCGCTCGATATTCTCTATCGACAGCGCTCGGTTGGGGGCGGTGCGGCCCCGCTGTTTGCGGTGGTCGGCGTTCTTGGGGCTGATATAGTCCATGTACAGTTCACGCTCCAGGTCTTTGTCGAAGTAGCCGAGCCACTGTCCCAGCTGAGCCAGGTTCTCCATGCAGGCCGTGAGGAACTCGGGCTTGTAGTTGATGATGCCAGCATTGTGTAGCATGTCGAAAAACTCTTTGATACGCTCGTCGGTGAGGTAGGGCACAAAGATGGGCTGTACCAGCGCCGAGTTGGCGGGGATGCCGCGTTCCTGGCACATCTTCACGGCAGCGAGGCGCTCCTCTATCGGGGCGGCGTATGGTTCCAGGAGGTTGCGGAACTCCGTGGGCATGATACTCACCGAGGTGTTGAACTGCATACGGTCTTTCAGTTGCTCGAAGAGGTCGAGGATGGTCTCGCCCTCGTTCTCAACCATGAGGTGCTTGGTGCCGGCCTTGGAGGCGATGAAGAGGCGGGCGTTGCTGTTGGGGTATTTCTTGAAGTGGGCAATGAACTCACGCAGTATGCGGTGGGCAATGCCAGTGTACAATGTCGGTTCCTGAAGAGCCTCGGTCTTAGGGGTGAAGTAATAGTAGTGGTTCCAGTTCTTGCCGATGCTGAGCGCTACAATCTTCTGTTCAATCTCCTTCTTCCTCTCAGGAGCCTCGACGATAGCGTTGGCTAGTTCCTGCAGCAGGCGGTTGCGTTCGATAATGTCTTCCTTCGTCACGGCGTTAGGGTTTTCGCTGCATGCTCCGTTCATCTCCTCAAGGAGTTTGCGTACATAGAGATGGTAGTTCTCGTAAGCCACCAGTTTCTGTTCGTGCACACCGTCGGTGACCAGGCAGTATTGGCAGCCCACGTGGCATCCTTTGATAGGGTTGACCTCGAAGGTCAGCGTTGGGCAGCGGCCGGTATAATTGTGGATTTCGGTCTCCACCTTCTCGGGGTCGCAATCCTCCAGATAGACCATCGAACGGGGGATGACGGTATGCTCCTCCAGGCGTTTCATGAACACCTTGGAACCGCGGATAAGGCCTTGCATAGTCTCGTCGGAGGGCTCAACGGTGACACCGAGGTTTTTCAGATAGTCGGCATCGACAATCTGCGGCTGAAATCCTTTAAGATTGTAAACATCAGTCTCATGCGAATAGAGACTCTTCATTTCGATAGGTTCTTTCATTTTTTTATTAGACTGTTTATTATAATTTTATGTTATTCATTTTTTTTCGATGGGGAAATAGTGCCCCTCGAGAGCTGCACGAACTACACGCTGTGAGATGTCAAACCGTTTTCTGTCTTCCGAATCCAATTCAAGCTCTATGATTCTATCTACGCCATTCTTTCCCAAAATCACTGGCACTCCCAAATAGATATCTTTATAGCCATACTCCCCTTTTAGATAAGCTGAAACAGTGAAAACTCTGCGCTGGTCGCAGATGACAGACTCCACCATATCGCATACCGCAGCCCCTGCAGCATACCATCCAGAACGTCCAAGATGATCTATAACCTCCTCTCCGCCTAACCTCGTCCTTTGGATTGCTGCCTGTACTTTTTCTTCATCAAGCAGGTTTCGAATAGGAATACCTCCAATAGTAGTGTAACGCGGCATGGGTATCATTGACTTGCCATGTCCTCCCAGTATTAGTGCCTGAATATCTTTAGTGGAAACATTCAATGTCTCTGCTATGTAGGACTTGTAACGTGCTGCATCAAGCTGACCGCTCATACCCATAACCCTGTTGTCAGGGAAACCGCTACTCTTCAATGCACAATAACAAAGAACATCCAAAGGGTTTGAAACCACTATAATAACTGCATTGGGCGAATATTTGGCCACTTGTTGGCACACCTCGCGCATTATCTTGGCATTCGTGACCATCAAGTCGTTGCGCTCCATGCCTGGTTTTCGAGGATTGCCTGCAGCTATAACCACCACATCCGAGTTCGATATTGCCGAATAGTCTGCAGTAACGCCCTTGACTATGGTATCGAATCTTTTCAGTGCTGCACTCTGTCGCAAGTCCAGAGCCTTGCCCTCTGCCACTCCCTGTTTCTTATCTACAATTACGATTTCGTTGACAAAGTCGCGTTCGGCCATGCATGCGGCACATGAGGCTCCGACTTCTCCGGCGCCAATGACTGATATTTTCGACATTTTTTATATTTATTGCTGGATGTCCAGCGGCTTTACGTCCTGAATGGAAATCTCGGTGAAGACGTAGTTGCGCTCGCCCATCTCCATCTTTAGGACAATACAGGTGACATTTTCAATCTTTGCAAGCTCGCCTTTTAGCCCTTTCAGCGGTCCTCTCGCAACCTCTATCTGCTGTCCCAAGGTGAGGCCATTGGCTGTGAACATCACTGGATTGGGTGCATTGTTGAGGACATACTGCAGCTGTTGCATCTCCGCTTCCGAAACATGGGCATACACACGTTTGCCTTTCTCGTGGTCGGCAGCGGCCCGATTGATCATAAAACGGTATATGCCGGGATAGTCCAGAAGAATATTCCAGATCCCGCTTTCCGTAGTGTTGATGAAAATCTTGCCGGGAATGACTACCTTTTCCACCTCATGGCGGTTGCGGCTGGCATACACCCTTGTCTCTCTCTGGCTTGCCACGTAGACCGTATAGCCAGCTCTCTCGAGCGAGGAGCGTATGGTGCGTTCCTTAGTCGGCTTACACTCGGCTATATACCATTTGTTGTCTTGTCCGGGCATTTCGCGAATTGAGAGTTGACTTTTCCCACGGCAACGCCAGAGCCGTTATGCAATTCTGCATGGCTTTGCTGGTTGAAATAATCTGCAAATATACTTTTTTTTTTGATAATGAAGCTCAAAAAAAAAACGAAATGAATGAGGGAAGGTGGATTGAGTTTGTTTGTTGGTTTGCATATTTTTGTAAATCAATAATATTACTGACAAAATAGGACAAAAAAGCGTTTCTCATGTGCCAATGAAAAACGCTTCTGTTTTTTTATTTTGTACGGCTTTCTTTGCCTTAAAACGCGGTATAAAAATGAAAAAAATAGGTCGATTTTTCATTTTTCCGTCTTCCATTCAACACTCCTGATAAGTACTATATTCATGGTGTCTTTGTCTCTCCCTATGCCAGTAGTACCAGCAGTTGGGCCGTAAAGATGCGGAGGAACATGGTGAGGGGGTAGACCGTGGCGTAGCCGGTGTTGGGGAGCTTGCATCCCTCGGGTGCAATGTTGTTGGCGAAGGCCAGCGTCGGGGGGTCGGTGTGCATGCCGCCGATGACACCCATGAGAGTGTAGTAGTTGGTTTTCAGCACCAGACGGCAGAAGAGTCCGAGGATGATGGGAGGGATGACGGTGATGATGAATCCGTAGATAATCCATAGGTAGCCGCCAGCCTGGATGGTGGAGACGAAGCTGCCACCTGCGCCAAGGCCTACGCCGGCAAGGAAGAGGGCTATGCCAACCTCGCGCAGCATCCATATACCATGCGAGTCGGTGAATTCCGTTGTGAACCAGCCTTTCTTAACGCCCAGCCAGCTGCCGATGAGGGCGGCGACGAGAGGACCACCTGCCAAGCCGAGCTTGACGGGGGCCGACATGCCCACGGGGATGGGGATGCTGCCAAGGATGATGCCCACCGCGATGATGATGAAGATGGGTATCAGGTTGACTTTGTGGCGTTGGGATGTGGGTGTCGCTTGTTTTTCGCTTTTTGCCTCGACGGTAGTCTCTGTGGCAGGCTCGTTCTTGAGGTCGATGCGGCAGAGGGGACGCAAGATGATGCAGGTCAATATCATGCCCACCACGGCGAGGGGATAGGCCACGGCATAGCCGTTGGCCAGCCGGTCGGCGACATCAGCCTGTCCCAGGTCGCGTACAGCCTGCTGGGCGGCGGAGAGTCCAGGAGTGTTGGTGACGGCACCGGTGTAGACGCCAGCCATATCGAAGAGGCTCTCGCCAGCCAGCTTGGAGACGATGACGGTGATGACCACTCCCAGTGCAACATTGGTGAGGGCAACGAGGTTGAGGGCAAGACCGCCTTTCTTAAAGGTGCGGAAGAAGCCAGGACCCACCTGAAGGCCGACAGCGGTGACGAAGAGTATCAGTCCGAACTCCTTGATGATGTGTAGCATGTCGTGGTTGCAGCTGATGCCTAAGGCACTGAGGATGATGCCAACAAAAAGCACCCAGGTGATACCCAGCGAGATCCCTTTGATCTTGAACTTGCCAAGGAATAATCCAATAAATATCGATACGGAAAGCATGAGGACTGTTGTCCCTACGCCACCGTCTGTCAGAAGTTTTGTAAACCAATTCATGTCAGTAGTTGAAAATAGTGAGTTGAATAATATCCATGTGAATTGTCTTTCATGAAATAAAATTGAGAATTGAGAATTCGGCATGATACGCCAGCCAAATTCTCAATTCTCAATCTTCAGTTTTCAATCGAATCAGTCTCCCAGGGTGGCGACCATCACAGCCTTGATGGTGTGCATGCGGTTCTCGGCTTCGTCGAAGACGATGCTGTTCTCGCTCTCGAAGACATCCTCGGTGACCTCGATGCCGTTGAGGCCGAATTTCTCGTGAACGTCGCGGCCGGCCTTGGTCTCCAGGTTGTGGTAGGCGGGGAGGCAGTGCATGAATTTGCACTTCGGGTTGCCGGTTTTCTTCATCAGTTCGGCATTGACCTGGTAGGGCAGGAGCATGTCGATGCGCTCTTTCCATACGCTGTCGGGTTCGCCCATGGATACCCAGATATCGGTGTAGATGAAGTCGAGGTCTTTAACGCCCTTCTCGACATTGTCGGTGACGGTGAGTTTGGCGCCGGTTTCCTTGGCTATAGCCTCGCACTGCTTGATGAGGTCCTTGGCAGGTTGGAGCTTCTTGGGGGCGATGATGCGGATGTCCATACCCATCTTCACGCCGCCAACCATGAGGCTGTTGCCCATGTTGTAGCGGGCATCGCCGATATAGGCGAACTTCACCTGGTTGAGGGGCTTGTCGGTGTGCTCCTGGATGGTGAGGAAGTCGGCGAGAATCTGTGTGGGGTGAGCCTCAGCGGTAAGGCCGTTCCATACGGGAACGCCGGCGTATTTGGCCAGCTCCTCGACGGTGGCCTGGTCAAAGCCGCGGTACTCGATGCCGTCGAACATGCGACCCAGCACGCGTGCGGTGTCTTTCATGCTCTCCTTGATGCCGATTTGGCTACCCGTGGGGCCGAGATAGGTGACGTGTGCACCCTGGTCCTTGGCACCGACCTCGAAAGCGCAGCGTGTGCGGGTGGAGGTCTTCTCGAAAATCAGGGCAATGTTCTTGCCTTTGAGGTGGGGCTGCTCGGTACCGGCATATTTGGCGCGTTTCAGGTCGCGAGCCAGGTCGAGGAGATAGTTTAACTCTTTGGGGCTGAAGTCTAAAATCTTCAGAAAATTGCGGTTTCTAAGGTTGTAAGCCATGATTTATATTGTTTAAAGATTAAAGTTTTAAGGTTGAAGGGGCTAGATTTTCTAGAGCTTCTAGTTCGCCTGGTTTATTTCACTATTCTTGTTCCACAGTGGGGATTGTCGAGCTGGCCGGCTTCGGTGATGATGCACTCCTTGCCGCCATGCTCAACGAACATGATGGCGGCGCGCACCTTGGGTGCCATGCTGCCTTCGGCAAACTGTCCCTCTTCGAGGTACTGCTTGGCTTGGGCGACGGTGATGGTGTCGAGGGCTTGTTCGTTCTCCTTGCGGAAGTTGATGTAGACCTTGGGCACGTCGGTGAGGATGTAGAACTCGTCGGCGCCTATCTCGATGGCACAGAGGGCACTGGCGAGGTCTTTGTCGATGACTGCCTCGACACCGGTTACGCGGTCACTCTCCTCGATGCAGGGTATTCCACCACCGCCAACGGTGACGACGATGTTGCCGGCTTTGGCCAGTTGTTCAACGACCTTGATGTTGTTGATACGCACTGGCTTGGGCGAGGCCACAACCTTACGCCAGCCATTGCCTTTGGGGTCTTCCTTGTACTTGGCTCCGGTCTCGGAAGCAAACTGTTCGGCCTGCTCCTTGGTGTAGTAGGGACCCACAGGTTTGGTGGGGTTCTGGAACATGGGGTCGAGTTTGTTGACGGCCACCATGGTGACGAGAGTCACAACGTTGCGCTGTATGTCGTTGCGTGCCATGACGTTGCGCAGTCCCATCTCAATCATGTAGGCGATAGAGCCTTGGGTTTCGGCCACGCAGAAATCCATTGGCATGGCCTCGATACCCTTTGAACGACCAGCTTCGTGCTGAAGCATGACGTTGCCCACCTGCGGACCGTTGCCGTGTCCGATGACAATGTTATAGTTGCGTTTCAACAGGTTACACAGGCTCTCGCAAGTCTGCTCAACGTTGGCTAATTGTTCTTGATAAGTGCCTTTCTGGCCGCTGCGAAGCAGCGCATTGCCACCAAAAGCGACCACTGCAAGTTTTTTCATTTAGTATGTATTTGTATAGTATTCAATAAAATGCACTTTCTTACATGGGATGTAAGAAAGTGCAAAAATACATAATTTTTTGTATTTTAAAAGATTATTTTTATAAAAGGACGGTTTAGAGCCAAGTTGATGACTGTCTACTGTCGGGCATTAGAGCTTGTCGTTCGAACCGAGGACGTTGACAATCTTGTGGATGTACATCTTCTTCATGCTCTCGCGGGCGGGTTTCAGATACTGGCGCGGGTCGAAGTGCTCGGGATGCTCTGCAAAATGCTTGCGGATGGCTGCGGTCATGGCAAGACGGCTGTCGCTGTCGATATTAATCTTGCAGACGGCGCTCTTGGCGGCCTTGCGGAGCTGTTCCTCGGGAATACCCACGGCAGCCTTGAGGGCGCCGCCGTTGGCGTTGATGGTGTCGACTTCGTCCTGTGGCACAGAGCTGGAACCGTGGAGAACGATGGGGAAGCCGGGAAGCTTCTTCTCGATGGCCTCGAGAACGTCGAAAGCCAGCGGAGGGGGTACGAGGCGGCCGGTCTTGGGGTCAACGGTGCACTGCTCGGGTTTGAACTTGTAGGCGCCGTGGCTGGTGCCGATGCTGATGGCCAGCGAGTCGCAACCGGTGCGGGTGGCAAAGTCAATCACCTCTTCGGGCTTTGTGTAGTGGCTCACCTCGGAGGAGACTTCATCCTCTACGCCGGCAAGCACGCCAAGTTCGCACTCCACGGTGACGTCGTACTTGTGGGCATACTCTACCACCTGGCGGGAGATTTTTATGTTCTCCTCGTAGGGCAGTGCGCTGCCGTCGTACATCACGCTGCTGAAACCCATGTCGATGCAGCTCTTGCAAGTCTCGAAGCTGTCGCCATGGTCAAGGTGCAGCACAATCTGGGGATTGGGGCAGCCAAGCTCTTTGGCATACTCTACAGCTCCCTCTGCCATGTAGCGGAGAAGGGTGGGGTTGGCATATTCGCGCGCACCCTTGCTGACCTGCAGGATGACGGGGCTCTTGGTCTCAACAGCGGCCTGGATGATGGCCTGCATCTGTTCCATGTTATTGAAGTTGAATGCGGGGATGGCATAGCCACCGTCAACGGCTTTTTTGAACATCTCGCGTGTGTTCACGAGACCTATTTTCTTATAGTCTACCATGATATTAATGTTTGATTGTTTGAATGCTTTTTTGTTTGAAAAACGGAAATTTGGATTTGCAAAATTACTAATTTTTTTTAATCAACGAAAAAATATTTTTTCGGCTGGATCTTTCCCTGCAATTAAAACACGGCGATAAGTGTATCAGATGGAGAGTTTCAGCTTCTCGATAATTGTACGTTCTGTTTCATGCACTTCGTTGTCTGACTCGGCCAGTTCCTGCATGCGTGTCAGTGTCTCTTTGGCGTTCTCGATGTGGTGGAAAAGGAAGTCGTCTTCGGTGAGGAAGCTGGCATCTTTCTCGCCGAGTCGGCCAATCAGCTCCTCCTGTTCGTTGGTGGTGAGCTGCTCCATGCCGCGTATGGCGAGGGTGAGGTTCTTCTTTTCCTCTTCGCCGACGATGCCGTCGGCAACGGCTACGGCTATCAGCAGTCGCATGGTGCGACGCAGGTCTTCCTTGTCTTTGAAGGCTTTTGTGCGGCTTATGCTGCCGAAGAAGTTGGAGATGCTTTTGAAACCGTCTTTCACGCTGTCGGTGAGCCTTGTGCCGCTTCCGTCGAGGTTGAGGATGAGTGCCGGATTCCCGTCGGGGTCGACAAGCAGACCGGTGTGCATCTCGCTGGTGAGTACGTTGCGGTAGGTGAAGGTGTAGCAGGGAAACAACTTGTAGTAATAGTCCTCGATGGCGTTGTCTTCGCCCACCTTGTCTCGCACCATGTCGAGGTAGGGCAGCAGGTCGCCATCGAAATTCTCCTGGTCGGTGCCGTTAATGTGGGTGAGCATACGCTTCAGTTCGCCGGCGTGAATCTTGTATGAGGTGCCGGCAATGGTTGCGCCATCGGACTCGGTGTTGAATTTCAGACCTTTGATTTCGCCTCCCAGACAGCGAATCATGCTTGCCTGGCGATTGGTGACGGTGGGGACGAAGTAGGTAAGGACACCGACAATGCCACGTCCGCTGCATTCGGGACATTGCACCTTCTCGGTGACACCGTCCTGGTTGGTGCGTTCCACGTATGCCGTGCCATCGCAGTTGGCACATTTGTACACGGCGCATTCGTCCTTGATGGCGAAGGATGGCTGCTGCTTGGCGAGGAGGTTGTTCTCCATCGCGAGGGAGATGTGGTGGTGGTCCACCTCGCGGCCGCCGTTGATCATCTCGGAGACCTTCTTCATGGCACTGCTGAAGAAACCTTCGTTCGAGTATTCGGGAGCCTCTTTCATGAGCTCGATGATGTGTGGGTCGAGCTTCACGTAGCGACTCTCGTTGGCAATGATATGCTCAATGGCGTTGCGCGATTCACCGTCGATGGCGGCGGTGATGCGTTGGGTGCGGTACTCCACGCGCTGTACGGAAGCAAGTATATAGCAGTAGATGTGTTTCTTGATTGAAACGGCGTTGTCGATGATGATATTGTTGTATTCTGCTGTCGCCAGCTGTCTGATTTTCTCGATGAGTTTCTCAGTTGTCATAAGAAGATGATGTTATGTTTGACGTTTTACGTTATAGGATTCCCCATTCACTTTCCCACTATTTCGTCGAGTTCAAGCCAGCGGAGCTCTTTCTCGTCGAGTTCGGCTATCACTGTGCCTATTCGCTCGGAGGCGGCAGTGATTTTGGCAGTGTCGGTTTCGGTACCGCTGCTTAGTAGAGCCTCTATTTCAGCCTTCTCCTTGTTGAGGGCCTCGATGTCGACAGTCAGCTGCTCGTACTCTTTCTGTTGCTTATAGGTGGCCTTGGGTTTGTCGGAGCGGTTACGCTCATAGCGGGGCTTCTCTTCGCGCCGCTGCTTCTGCTCGTTGCGTTCATGTTGCTGTTTGAGCGAGCGGTATTCGGTGTAGTTGCTGTGGTAGTCGCGGATGTGGCCATCCCCTTCGAAGACGAAGATGTGGTCGACGATATTGTCCATGAAGCTGCGGTCGTGGCTGACGATGAGCAGGCAACCCTTGTAGCCGATGAGGAACTGCTCGAGGATTCCCAGCGTGTATATGTCGAGGTCGTTGGTAGGCTCGTCGAGGATGAGGAAGTTGGGGTTGGCCATCAGTACGGTGAGCAGGTAGAGCTTCCGCCGCTCGCCGCCGCTTAGGTTGCCGAAGTAGTTGTACTGCGTCATGTCGTCGAAGCCGAAGTAGGAGAGGAACTGGTGTGCCGACATCTCCTTGCCGTTCTCTAGTTCGATGACTTCGGCCACGTCGCGAATGATGTCGATGACGCGCTGGTCGTCCTTGGCTTGCAGGCCGCTTTGGGTGTAGATGCCAAACTGGATGGTCTGTCCCACGACGACACGGCCGCTGTCGGGCCGCATCTGCTCGGTGAGGATGCTGATGAAGGTGCTCTTGCCGATGCCGTTGGGGCCAACGATGCCGATTTTCTCGCCCTTCTTGAAGGTGTAGCTGAAGTCGTTGATTAATGTGTGAGTGCTTGATTGTGTTAATGTTTGAGTGGCTGCCGCCCCACTTACACATTCACACATTGTCTCATTAACACATTTATAACAGATGTTGTAGAGTTCCAGTATCTTGCCGCCGATGCGTTCGGTCTTGACATTGAGCTGCTGCTTGTCCTCCTCGAATCGGGTGTGTGCCTTCTGCTCCAGCTCGTAGAAGGCATCGATGCGTGCCCTGGCCTTGGTGCCGCGTGCCTGTGGCATACGCCGCATCCAGTCGAGCTCGGTGCGGTAGAGGCTCTTGGCTTTCTCCACTTCGGCACGCTCGTTGTATTGCCGCTCGGCTTTCTTGTCGACGAAGTAGTCGTAGGGGCTGATGCCTGTGGAAGAGCGGTCCCTGCCATTGGCATTGGGTCTGTAGTGATAGAGCTGGCTGTTGTCGAGCTCGATGATGTCTTGGCAAACATTGTCGAGGAAGTAGCGGTCGTGGGTGACCATGAGGATGGCGAGACGCTGCTTGGAGAGGAAATCCTCGAGCCATTCAATCATCGCAATGTCAAGGTGGTTGGTGGGCTCGTCGAGGAGCAGCAGGTTGGTGTTGTCGATAAGGATGCGGCTGAGGGCCACTTTCTTCTGTTCGCCGCCGCTGAGGGTGTCCATGGCGCGGTCCATCAGGCTGTCGACCTCGAGACGCGAAAGCACCTCGTTCACCCGTTGTTCGAAATCCCAGCTCTCCACATTGTCGGGACGCTCGGCGGCTTCGACGAAGCTGCGTACCGTCTGGTGGGCGTGGAAGTCGGGTCGCTGTGGCAGATAGGCCATCTTGACATCGCCACGGAATGTCACTCTGCCGCTGTCCTGCAGCTCCTTGCCTGTGATGATGTTGAGGAGCGTACTCTTGCCGTAGCCGTTGCGGGCTATGAGGGCGGTCTTCTGACCGGCATTGATGCCGAAGCTGATGTCTTCGAACAACAGCTTGTCACCAAACGACTTGGTGAGGTTTTCAACAGTAAGAAGCGCGTCAGCCATTTTTTTTCTTTATTTCTACGGAGTTGAGGAGGAAAGGAGCTTTGTGTACCTGCGGTACACTTTTCATCTCTTTTTTTCTAAATTTTTCTACGGAGTTGAGGAGGAAAGGAGTTTTGTGTACCTGCGGTACACTTTTCATCTCTTTTTTTCTTTATTTCTACGGAGTTGAGGAGGAAAGGAGTTTTGTGCGCCTAAGGTGCACCCTCCGTTCCTCCATGACTCCGTAGAAAAAAACACTAATCGTCGGTAACGTATGGGTTGCGTACGGTGTGGATTCCGTTGAGAAGGGATTCCTCGTTGAAGTTGACAACGTATCCAATAGGGCATCCAGTGAGTCGCAAGTAAGTGTATAGTTGTTTCTCGAATAGTTTTTTGTATTCGGTTACGCTTTTTAGTTCAAGTATTACCTTGTTGTCGATAATAAGGTCTAGACGCAAATCGTCTTTCAGCTCTTCTCCCTTGTAGATGACAGGAACTGGTACTTGGCGTTTCACCTCAAAACCTTGCATTGTAAGTTCTTTGACAGATGCTTCTTCATAGATGCTCTCAAGGAGACCGGGACCAAGCTGACTGTGTACTTCGTATAGGCACTGGAGTATTTTGTAAGTGTAGTTTCTATCCATTTTCAAACTGATGTCTACTGTTTTTTTCCTATGGAGTTATTTTCTTCTATGTGGTTGAGGGGTTTTTGTGCGCCTGCGGCGCGTTTTTTTTTCTACGGAGTTGGGGAGTTTAGGAGTTTTTGTGCGCCTGCGGCGCACGCTCCGTTCCTCCATGACTCCGTAGAGCTAAATTAATATCTGTTTTTTTCCTATGGAGTTATTTTCTTCTATGTGGTTGAGGGGTTTTTGTGTGCCTGCGGCGCGTTTTTTTTTTCTACGGAGTTGGGGAGTTTAGGAGTTTTTGTGCGCCTGCGGCGCGTTTTTTTTCTACGGAGTTGGGGAGTTTAGGAGTTTTTGTGCGCCTAAGGCGCACGCTCCGTTCCTCCATGACTCCGTAGAGATAATCCGTAGAGATAAATTAATATCCGTATTTTTGTTTCCAGCGCCATTGGAGGAGCTTGCGGGTCTCGTTTTCCCGCGCGTTGTCGCCAGGTTCGTAGAACTTGGAGCCACGGAGCGCGTCGGGCAGGAACTCCTGCTCGACGAAGTTGCCTGGGTAGTCGTGTGCATATTTGTATCCGTCGCTGTAGCCCATCTGCTTCATGAGTTTTGTGGGGGCGTTGCGGATATGGAGCGGGACGGGAAGGTCGCCTGTGCGGCGTATGGCCTGCTGGGCGTTGTTGAGAGCCATATAGGTGCTGTTGCTCTTGGTACTATTGGCAAGGTATATGGCACATTGCGAGAGTGTTATGCGGCACTCGGGGTAGCCAATCTTGGTGACGGCCTCGAAGCAGGCGTTGGCGAGCAGCAGCGCGTTGGGGTTGGCGTTGCTGATGTCCTCGCTGGCGAAGATGAGCATACGGCGTGCTATGAAGACAGGATCCTCGCCACCTTCAATCATGCGTGCCAGCCAGTAGACGGCACCGTTGGGGTCGCTGCCGCGCATCGACTTGATGAAGGCACTGATGATGTCGTAGTGCATCTCGCCCTGCCGGTCGTAGAGGGCGAGGTTCTGCTGTATGACGTTGGTGACAGAGTCGTTGGAGAGGATGATTTTTGGATGTTCGGATTTTCGGATGTTGGGATTTTCGGATGTTGGGATTTTCGGATGTTGGGATGTTTGGATGTTTGGATGTTCGGATGTTTGGATGTTCGGATTTTCGGATGTTGGGATTTTCGGATTTTCGGATGTTCCGACTGTCCGAACATCCGTCTGTCCGACTGTCCGTCTGTCCGAACATCCGCCTGTCCGAACATCCGTCTGTCCGTCTGTCCGTCTGTCCGTCTGTCCGTCTGTCCGAACATCCGTCCGTCCAATAGTCCTATTCACCACCAGCTCTATGGCGTTGAGGAGCTTGCGGGCGTCGCCGCCACTGATGCGGAGCAACGCTTCGCTCTCCTGCACCTCGATGTCAATGCCTTCTGATTTGTAGTGCTTTACTGCCGAGGCGATGAGCTGTTCCATCTCTTCGCGTCCAAACTCCTTGAGGATGTAGACTTGGCAACGCGAGAGGAGTGCTGAGTTGACTTCGAACGAGGGGTTCTCGGTGGTGGCGCCTATGAGCGTGATGATGCCGCGCTCGACGGCACCGAGCAGCGAGTCCTGCTGCGACTTGTTGAAGCGATGAATCTCATCGATGAAGAGGATAGAGCCCTCCTCGCTCTTGGCTTTTTCGATGACTTCGCGCACCTCCTTGACACCGCTGCTGATGGCACTGAGGGTGTAGAACGGACGGCCGAGGGTGTTGCTGATAATCATCGCAAGGGTGGTCTTGCCGATGCCTGGGGGACCCCAGAATATCATCGACGGTATGTTGCCGCTCTCTATCAGGGTGCGCAACACGGCACCGGGCCCGACAAGGTGTTGCTGCCCGATGTAGTTGTCGAGCGTCGTGGGGCGCAGTATTTCGGCTAGAGGTGACATCAAATAATAAGCATTGCGTCGCCGTAGGTGTGGAATTTGTATTTCTCCTTGATGGCTGTCTGGTAGGCCTGCATGACGAAGTCGGGGCCGCCGAAGGCAGAGACCATGATGAACATGGACGACATGGAGGGATGGAAGTTGCTCACCATCATGTCGGCAATGGTGAAGTCGTAGGGAGGATAGATGAACTTGTTGGTCCAACCCTCGTAGGGGCTCACCTTGCCAGGGATGGTCACGGCTGTCTCGATGGCTTTCATCGTCGTGGTGCCGATGCAGCAAATCTTGTGGCCTGTCCGTTTGGCATTGTTGATGATGTTGCAGCACTCTTCGTCGATAATCATCTCTTCCGAATCCTGGCGGTGCTTGCTGAGGTCTTCCACTTCGATGGACTTGAAGTTGCCTATGCCGGCATGGACGGTCAGTTCGGCCCACTTGACATCCTTGATCTCGAAGCGTTTCATCAGCTCGCGGCTGATGTGCAAGCCTGCTGTGGGGGCTGCCACTGCACCTTCCACCTTGGCGTAGATGGTCTGGTAGCGTTCCTTGTCCTCGTTGGTGATGTCGCGTAGGGCACGGAGCTCGTCGGGCAGGGGGGTGAGTCCCATGCTCTTGATCTTTTTTATAAACTCTTCGTTGGAGCCGTCATACAGGAAGCGGATGGTGCGCCCGCGCGAGGTGGTGTTGTCGATGACCTCTGCCACCAGGGCGTCGCTGTCGCCGAAATAGAGCTTGTTGCCGATACGGATTTTGCGGGCGGGGTCGACGACCACGTCCCACAGGCGTGTCTCGGGGTTGAGCTCACGCAGCAGGAAGACGGTGATTTGGGCACCGGTCTTCTCCTTCTGTCCCTTCAGCAGGGCAGGGAAGACCTTGGTGTTGTTGACCACCACCACGTCGTCGGCGTCAACATAGTTGATGAGGTCTTTGAATAGTTTATGCTCGATGGTTTGTGTCTGGCGGTTGAGGACCATCAGACGGGCTTCGTCGCGCAGTTTCGAAGGTTTCTCGGCAATCAAGTCCTTCGGCAAGTTGAACTTGAACTGCGAGAGTTTCATGGTGGAGTATAATGTATTAATCACGAGGTAATGTGTTAATGTGAGAATACGTTAATGTGAGAATGTGTTAATGTGAGAATGCGTTAATGTGAGAATGCGTTAATGTGTTAATACGTAAATACGTTAATGTGTTATTGTGTATCAATATGTATCAATATGTATCAAAATGTCTCAAAATCGTGCAAAGATACGAAAATCCACAGCAAAAGTCAAGTTTTTTAACATTTTTGGCGATTTTTTATTGTTAAAAACTTGATATTGTTGTGTTTGGTTTAGGTGGCTAATTGGCCTCAATTAACATTTTGAAATCCGGATTGTCGACAGTGATGACCTGCTCTATATCCTCCAGTTTTATTGCATTGTCAATTGTGTAATCGCCTATTCGCTCACGGCGGAGAGCCGAAAGAAAAGCTCCAGAGCCGAGGGCTTCGCCCATATCGCGGGCAAGGCTGCGGATATAGGTCCCCTTGCTGCAGATGACATGAAAGTCGATCAGAGGAAGCCCTTCAGGAACCGCCCCCTGAGGGTTTCGGTAAAGGTGACTAGTCATACTAGAAATACTAGAAATACTAGAAATACTAGAAGAACTAGAAATACTAGAAGAACTGTCTCTCCTATAAACCCTCTCTATCCCAAAACCATAAATTGAAACTTTTTTTGCTGCGACGGCTACCTCTTCTCCCTCTCTTGCCGACTGGTATGCCCTTTGTCCGTTAACCTTCACTGCCGAAAAGATTGGCGGCACCTGCTCTATCTCGCCAATAAACTGTTGGCGAGCTTGTTCGATAGCTTCAGGGGTGATATGTTCGTAGGGGTAGTAGGCATCGATGGCTCGCTCCAAGTCGTAGCAGGGAGTGGTGGCTCCCAGTACCATAGTGCCACTGTACTCTTTCACTCCCGCCTGTAGTTGCTCAATCTGCTTGGTGGCTTTACCCACACATACTAAAAGTAGTCCGCTGGCAAGCGGGTCGAGCGTGCCAGCGTGACCAATTTTGAATTTCTTGACACCTGTCAGGTGGCGTATATGCCATTTCAGCTTGTTGACAACCTGGAATGATGTCCAACCCACAGGCTTGTCAATAGGGATTATCATACCTGCATCAGATGACATAAGGAAGTATTAATGACAGGAAGCTGACGATAGCGCAGTAGATGGCAAACCATATCAGTTTGCCGCGCTTTACGATGTTGATCATCCATTTGCATGCCAGACATCCTACCACAAAAGCGGCGATAAAGCCTATCAGCAGAGGAAAGAAACCGATGGTGTTTTCGAGATTTTCAGTAGCTACGTCGCCAGAGACGAGTTTTTTGATGTCAAGGAGTGCTTCGCCAAGAATGGGTGGTATGACCATCAGGAAAGAGAACTGGGCCACTTTCTCTTTGTTGTTGCCGAGCAGAAGACCGGTGGCGATGGTTGATCCAGAGCGTGAAAGGCCTGGGAGAACGGCGATGGATTGAGAAATACCGATGATGAAGGCGTGGAGAGGGGAGATGTCCTCCTTGGGACGCGGCTTTGCGGTGTAGGAGAAAGTGAGCAGCCATGCGGTCAGCATCAGGCAGCAGCCAACAACAAAGAGAGGGTTGCCGAATAAAGCTAAAACATTGTTGGTGTCGAATATGGCATCCACTTTTTCTTTGAAGAACAGACCTACAATCATGATCGGAATCATGGAGATGAGGATGTTCACTGTGTATTTTGTACCCTCGTTCCATCTGAACTTGAAGAGATCCTTGAAGAGCCAAACTATCTCTTTCCAAAGGATGAAGCAGGTGCTGAGCACAGTGGCCACATGAACTGCTATGGTGAACGAAAGGTTGGCTTCGGGGTCTACACCAAACAGAGTGGATCCGATGGCGAGATGACCACTACTGCTAACGGGAAGGTATTCGGTCAATCCCTGTACGATACCTAGAATAAGAGCTTGTAACCAATCCATTTATTGTGATGTTTGAATGTTTGAATGCTTGAATGCTTGAATGTTTGAATGCTTGAATGCTTGAATGTTTGAATGTTTGAATGCTTGAGTTATAGACTGCGTAGCACTCAGGCATTTACACATTTACACATTCAAGCATTTATGTATTAATTTTTCTTTCTGAACATGATAGCACAAATCTCGACTACCAGACCGGCGACAATGACGATGGGCGCCACGACGAGGCGGCGGCTGTCGAACATGGCGGGATTGAAGACGTTGGGGTCGTCGCTGCCGCCTCCGCTGAGCAGTATGTAACCCAGGCCGAGGAGGACGATGCCGACGGCGAGGAGGATGTAGTTGGTGGGGCCGAAAACAAAAGTCTCGGACTGGGGTTCGCTTTTGCTGCTGCTAACAGTGGCAGCAGGCTTGGCAACAGTATTTTTCTTTTTGCTGTCCATGTATTTGTTAATTTGGTAATTCGTTAATTCGTTAATTTGTTAATTCGTTAATAATCCCCTCATTCCCGCATTCCCGCATTCCCACATTCCCGCATTCCCACATTCCCTAATCCTCTTTCCTCCTTATGTGTCGGTGTACTGAGAAATAGGTGGCGATGAATGAAATGGCTATTCCGACGATATATACGGCGACGACAAGGATGATGTAACCCATGAAGTAGCGTGGGTGGAACAGGGCGAGGTGGAACTGCTTGTTGAAGATATAGATGGCAGCCCACATAAGCACTTGGCTCAGCGTGGCACCTATGAAGCCGTAGACGACGCTAAGCCACAGGAAGGGTCGGGTGATGAAGCCCATCTTGGCGCCCACCATGCTCATGGTGTAGATGGTGTTGCGGTTTGAGTAGATGGCGATGCGGATGGTGGTGCTGATGAGTGCGATGGAGACGAACAGCAGCAGCACAACGAAGATGAAGAGGAACCATGAGAGCTTGTAGAATATCTCGTTGAGGTCGTTGAGCATGGTCTCGTGGTAGGTTACGCCATCCACGCAGGCATAGTCCTTGACTTCATTCTCAAACTCTTTCCGCTGGAGTGTCATCTGCGAAGGGTTGCTAGTGGCTCGCAGGGTGACCATCAGGGTGGGGTAGAGGGGGTTGACGCTGTCGAGCAGCGTCATGATGTCTTCCTCCAACTCGGTGCTGAAAAGACGTGCCGCCTCCTCGGCCGATATATAGTCTACTCCTTTGACATACTTCATGTTCAGCAGCTCGTCGCGCAGGCTCAGGGCCTCTTCCTCAGTGGTTTCGGGGTTGAGGTCGACCTGATAGGCGATGCGTTCCTGCATCTCGTGTGTGGCTTTGTAGGAATGGTATTCGACAAACATCAGCAGTCCGAAGACAAAGAGAACCAGCATGATGCTGACGATGGTGGATGTGCGTCCAGCCCAAAGCCTAATCTTTCCGTGTCGCTTGTTTTTCAAAGGTGAAAATTATAATTCGTTAATTCGTTAATTCGTTAATCCGTTAATCCGATAATCCGATAATCCGATAATTCGATAATTCGATAATTCGTTAATTCGTTAATCCGATAATCCGATAATCCGTTAATCCGATAATCCCTTCTCCGTTCTCCGTTCTCCGTTCTCCGTTCTCCGTTTTCAGTTCGCCAACATGACGGGCATGACAAGCATCAGGATGTCCTCGCCTTTCGAGGCTTCCTCGTCGATGTTGATGGGGAAGATGATGCCGGCGCGGCTGGGGTGAGAGAGCTCGATGAGAATCTGCTCGGTGTCGAGGTTGGAGACCATCTCGGTGAGGAAGCGGGCGTTGAAGCCTATCTCCATCGGGTCGCCCTCGTAGCTGCAGGGGATGGTTTCCTGTGCCTTGTTGGAGAACTCGAGGTCTTCGGAGGAAATCTGTAGCTCGCGGTCGCGGATGCTGAGACGCACCTGCCAGGTCGACTGGTTGGCGAAGAGGCTGACACGCTTGAGGGTATTGATGAATGTCAGTCTGTCGAGTGTGAGCTTGTTGGGGTTCTCCTTGGGGATGGCAGCCTCATAGTTGGGGTATTTGCCTTCCACCAGACGGCAGAGAATCATGAAGTTGTCGAACGAGAAGACGACATTGGTGCTGTTGTATTCAACGTTGACGTCGAATTCCTCCTTGTTGCTGCTGAGGATGTTCTTGACCATCATGACAGGTTTGCGCGGAAGGATGAAGGAGGCGGCCTCGTCGGAATGGCAGTCGTTGCGGCGGTAGCGCACCAGCTTGTGTGCGTCGGTGGCCACGAAGGTGGTGCTCTCGGGAGTCATCTCGCAGTAGATGCCGGCCATGAGGGGACGCATCTCGTCGGTGGAGGCGGCAAAAGAGGTCTTGTTGATGGCGTTGACAAGCACCGATGCCGGCAGCGTGGTGGTGATGGTCTCGGTAATCTGAGGCATTGAGGGGTAGGCGTCGGCGTTCTGGCCGGCAATGTTGAATTCGCCCTGACCGGAGGCAATCTTGATGTTGTAGCTGTCGGGGTCGACGGCAAAATTCAGCGGCTGGTCGTCCATGTTCTTCAGCATGTCGAGGAGCAGTTTGGCAGGGATGGCCACAGTGTCGATGCCTTCGACGCGGGCGTTTTCCAGCTCGATGCGGCAGAGCATGGTGGTCTCCAGGTCGGTGGCTTTTATCGCGAGGGTGTTGCCTTCAAGGTGGAAATGGAAGCACGTAATGATGGGTACCGTGTTGTTCGTATTCGAAATTACACCGCTGATGGCATTGAGGTGCTTCAGCAAAAGCTGGCTGTTGATGATGAATCTCATATAGTTATCTTTTTAATTAACGGTTTGATACAAATTGCAAAAATAAGCAAAAGTTCACAAATGAAAGTTAAAAATCTAAAATAACTTTGACTTTGTCCGTAACCAGCTGTCACTCTACCCCTGCCATATCCGAACATCCAAATATCCGAACATCCGAAATTGCCGTCACTTTACTTCAACTACATTAGATGGTGTCGAAAACCTTCCGCCCCCCATCTCCACGACGATGTAGTAGCTGACTTTCTTGCCTTTTGGCACACTGCGGTCCATCCATTTCGACTGCTGGTCGGTGAAGTCGGCCACCACCTCCCAGTCGTCTTCTCCCACCTGTCTCCAAATCAGCCCTCTCGGCTCGCTCTTGCCTTTGTAGTCGTATTTCCAGCTGAGCTGAACGTCGTCGCTTTTCTTCACTTTCTTGGCTGTGAGCTTGATGTCCATAGGTATGACCATGCTGCCCGTGATGTGTACCGACAACATGCCGCTGCGACCCGAGGAGAGGTTTGTGCTGTCGATGGCCTCGATGCTGTAGGAGTAGGGGCGGTCGCTTGGTGTCGGGCGGTCGACGAAGCGGATGAGTGAGCTGCTGTTGACCTCGCCGGCCTTGACTGTGCGGATGAGCTCCCACTGGACACTGCCACGGGGCTTGCGGTAGATGCAATAGCGGTCGACGTCGTCGGAAGAGCTTGCCGTCCAGAAGATAAGCACAGAGTCGGAACTGTTGCTGAAACGGTCGACAACAGGCGCTACGGGCGGAACAACATCAGGCAGCTCTACCTGTATCGTATCGCTGTATTTCGACACGTTGTTGTTCTTGTCGGTAGCGTAGAGAGTGTAGTAGATATGCTTCGTCAGGGAGCGGATGTCGATGCTGTCGATATAGAAATTGTCTTTCGAGTATACGCTGAAAACGGGGATAAAATCGTGTTGTCTGTCGTTGGCGGAGAGGAGCTTGTAGCCCTGGAGGTCTTTCTCGCTGTTGGCATCCCACGAGACGAAAACCCTGCCTGTGGTGTCGGCAACGGCACGAAGGCCCTTTGGTTTGGCTGGCGGGACAACATCCTCTATGTGGTTGATGGCGGCGGCCGAGAAAGAGCTGTTGCCGGCCGAGTCGGTGGCAAATACGCGGTAGTAGCCACGACCACGCTGGCCTGCAAGCGAGTCTACATAGCTCATCCTGGTGGGTCGCAGCGGTGGGGTTATTATCTCCCAAGGGCCTGATAGCTCCTCGCTGAAGGAGATGAAGAAACCCTTGAGGTCGGCAGCATCCTCTTCCATCTTCCATTCTATCTGGCAGTATTTGTTCTCGATAGGAGCGATATAGGTAAAGAGTGGCGCTGCCGGCGGGGTGACATCCTGCAAGACGAATTCCTCGCTGATTTGCCATGGCGTCAACTCTCCAAAGGCATCGAAGCCACGGACACGCCAGAGGGCTTTGCTGTCCTCGGGCAGAGTGTCGATGAAGAGCACGAAGTCTTCCATCCATGCCGCTATGCTGTCGCCATAGACCATGCGGAACTCGTTGCTGGGCGATGCCGCCCATGTGGGGACACCCGCCGAGAGGTCTTTCCAGTGCTTGCCGCCATCGAGCGAACGCTCTACATAGTAGCCCGAGAGGGCGTTCTTTTTCCAGCGGACGATACATTCGCGCTGGTTTGTCTGTACGATGTCGATCTCGGTCATAAGCTCCTCTTCGCTACGCTCGAAAGGCTGGCATTCGAGCGATACGGTGGAAAGCCCTATGGTGTAGACCTTCGATTCGTGGACAGGCTCGATGTAATAGGTGTAGTATTCGCCGCGCTTCACGTTGCGGTCGACGAAGCGCATGCCCAATGCGTCGGCTATCTGTGCGTCGGTTTCGGCAGCCATATAGGCAAAGAGCTGTCGCTGGGTTTGCTCCTGGTATTGGCGGAATACGGCGCCGGCCATGCTGTTCTGGTCCTGAGCCTTGTCGACGGTCATCCCCTGGGGGTTGAAGTTGCGGCCATAGAGAGCCTGTGCGGCAAGGCCGGCAATCTTGTTGCTCTTGGGGAAGCGTTTCGTCATCTCGGAGAGTGACAGGGGCTTGACGGGTTTGTTGTGGTCGCTCACCTCGACGAAGCCTTGTGTCGTGTCGTTGGTTTCGCCGCCGGAGCGCATCACGCGCCAGCCATACTTGTTGCCCGTAAGCCATGCTGCTGAGTTGTCGACAGCCCAGCGTAGCACGATGCTGTCGCCATAGCTGCGTGCCCTCAGCATGTAGCCGTAGGTGGGTTGGGCATCCTGCAGGCTGTCGTTTTCGGCCGGCAGTGGGTCGACGGCCTCACTCTGACTTTGCGGGTCGACCTGGGCCGAAAGGCGTGTGGCCTGCAGTGAGAATAACAGAAATAGCGAAGCGGATAATATTAATCTGAGAGTCTTCATGTTATGTCTATGTAGCATTGTTTCTGATTTGTTGTTACTATGTCCGTTGATATCCATCCATCCGAACATCCATCCATCCGAACATCCGTTCCTCCGAACATCCGAACATCCGAATTACTTGTTGGAGACTGTGAACTCTTTGATGCTGTTCTTGCTCTTCTCGTTGGGATAGTTGTTTCGCCACGAATTTGCCTGGTTCAACCCATAGGGTTGCTCGTGACGGATGCGCGAGTTGTAGCTGATGCTTGAGTTGATCATGTAGGGGTAGGTGTAGTAGGTGGAGACCTTGTTGTCGTCGCCGTAGCGGCGGTTGACCATGATGACGGGGCTCGACGAGCCTTCGTTGTTCTTCACCTTCACAATCATCTCCTTGAGCAGCTGTTTGCCGGCGTTGAGTTCGTCGATTTGGGCAATCCACACGCGCAGCTTCCATGTCACCTTGGTGTTCGTCTGGTATTGCTTGTTGGAACCGGAGAAGCCCTTGCTGGAGTAGGTGACGGGATTCACCAGGCCGCCGTAGAAAGAGGCAATGTTGTATTTTCCACTCGACTGCGTCTGGTTGCTGAAGGTACGCCTGAACAGCATGCCGAACACATCCTCGCAAGCAGGCGGGTACTGGTCGAACAGGATGAAGTTCCTGTACCACACCGAGGTCTTACTGCCGTATGGCGTGGCGTCGCGTGTGGCTAGGCTTACGGGTTTGTACATCTGTTCGAGGTAGGTCTCTTTCTCTATCTGGCTATTTGCCTTGTCGTATAAGTTCTTGTTCTCGAAGTAGTAGCGGTAGTTCCAGTTGAGGGCTTGGTAGTAAGCCGAATAGAATGCAACTTCGGGAAGGGTGTAGGTGAAGCCATGGCCGAAGAGGTGCTTCGTGTAGGTCTTGCCGGCTTTGTAGTAGTTTTTGAGGTTGTCGGCGCGGGTCTTCATGTTCATGTACATGATGCTGTAGGAATAGCTGTAGACATCGTTGAAGAAACGGCCCATGTTGTTGCAGTCGTTGACGAGAGCGGGAGTGGCGTAGTCGATGAACGAGTAGGTGGTGGCGTTGTTGCAGAGTTCTTTCGTGCAGTAACCGAGGTTGTCGGTGGAGTAGTAGGAGGTCTTGTACCGGATGTTGTTGTAGAACACCGCGCTGTCGATGCGGGTCTTGGCTTGGGTACACTTGACCGAGATGAAGGCGGGCATGCCCCACACGGTGTCGCCGGCATTGCGTACACGCTGGTCGAGCATGTCGAAGCCCGTGGTGGTGGCATTGCTGCGAACGGCCTTGGTGCCGTTGCCAACGTTCCAGCTGTTGACATCGATGCGGTAGGGTGCCGCGGGCATGTTGACGCCGTTCTGCTCCTTCACCAATCCGCCGGCGAGTGAGCTCCTGATGGAGGTCCAGGCGTAGGAACTGGACAACTGGTTGTTGAGGTTGACGCCGAAATTGTACCAGAAGTTCTTGGAATAGAGGCTATAGGAGTTGGCAACCCAGTCGGGCATGGTGTAGACATAGTCGAGGCTTTTGACTGCGGCATCGAGGTCGATGAGTCGGCGGGTGAGGGCGCGGTGGCGTTTCACCAGCTCGTTGCCGGCATCGATGCTCTTCTGTGCATCGATGGCGAAGTGGCATATTGCCGGCAGGGTGATACCCGAGGCATACATCCTCGAGTTGTTTGGCTTCCAGGCCTCGAAGAGGTAGGCCACTTTGGAGAACTTGCTGTTGATGGTAAGGCATCCGCCGCTGTACGAGCCTTTGTTGTTGATGTTGGCTTCGGCGAAGGGCAGCCCCTCGTTGTCGAGCATGGTCGAATAGTTGTTGTGGCGGCTGGTGTGGTAGTAGAGCGAGTAGATTTTCTCGCCGCCTTGGTCGTAGATGTCGTATTCGCTCAGACGTGTCTTCTTGACGTTGAGCAGGGTGTCGGCGGTCATGCCGGAGTAGGCATCCTTGAGCACCTGCTGCTGTTGCTGCTTGACGTCGTCGCTGCCGTTGCCGCCTTTGATGTTGTTGACGTTGCGGCCGTTCTGCTGCTCGTAGGTGACGCGCGTCTGGGCGGCTAGCTGCTCGGCTTGGCGGTTCATGCGCTGCATGATGTTCTCGTAGCTGTCGTCGGTGATGGTCATCACCTGGATGCAATATGCCTGCTCGCGGCTCTTGTTGCCGGTGAAGTCGCTGGGGATATACACCTTCAGGGTCGGGACACCATTGTTGTCGATGCCGTTCGACAGGTAGCTGTATTGGCACTCCTTGGCCTTGTCGTTGCCATCACCCTTCTTGAGCATGAAGATTTTGAGCTTCTTGTTGAGGTTCTTAAGACGCTCGGCGTTGAAGATGTCCTGTCGGTCGCGTTTCATGGCAATGGTCACGTAGCTCTTGTTGTAGCCGTCGGTGGGGAAGCATTCGTAAGGCACTGCGGGGTCGCCGTTGTAGGGCCAGGTGAAGACCACCTGGTTGTCGAGCGTGGGAGGCAGGCCGCCGGTGCAGAAGAAGAAGGTGGTGTCGGCAAAGTAGGCCTTGACGGTCTTGTCGCCGTCGTGCTCGTAGAGCGGGTCGCGCCATGCCAGCTCGTTCTTTTTCAGCAGCGTGCTGTGGAGGTCGGCACGCGTGAGGTCAATCACGTAGTCGTTGGTGAAGTTCGAGCCCTTGCGCTTGAAGGTGTAGGTTGCATCCTTGGCATATTCGCGGTATTCCATGGCCATGGCCGAGAGGTGTACCTGGTAGGTCTGACCCTCGGTGAAATAGCCCTCCTTGTCTTCGAAATAGTAGATGTTGGGGGAGTCGTCGGAACGGGTGAATTTCGGCTGTACCTTGGTGCCGAAGTTCTCTCTGGTGAATGAGGCTGGCGTGGGGCTTGCGATGCTGATGTCGCGACGCTCATACCATTGCGGTGACCATGCCGCCATGTCGGGGGTGAGCATGACGAACTTGAACATACGCTCGTCGACATCGAGCCCGTTGGTGCGCGGCACGCTGAGGGTCAGCTCCTCGTTCCAGGGGAGGTTGGAGACCACCACGCCGCGAGCCAGGGGCGAGACGCGGTTCTCTTCTTTCTTGTAGTCTTCAGGGGGATAGGCGGGGCTGACATCCTGGAACAGCTTGACGTTGGCCATCGGGTCGCCGGCACCCTCTATGCAGACGTTGCCAAGCTGGATGTCGAAGTTGGTGTTGATCTTGCAGAGGCCGCCAAGCAGTTCGGCCTCGAACTTCACAAGTCCGTAGGCCCATGTCGGGTTGGGGCCGCCGCCTTGCAGCACGGCGCCGAGGCCGGCTTTGGCGAGGCTCACATGACCCTCCCAGAATCCGAGGTCGAGACCCAATCCCACATCGCCTTTCAGCATGGTGTAGACCTGTCCTTGTGCGTAGTAGTCGTTCTTGCCCATGGGGTGGCCGTTACATTTGCGGCCGTTGGTCTTCTGCAGCGCCACGTCGAAGCCGAAGTAGGCCTGAACATCGACATAGAGCGCCATGTTGAACTGCAGGTGGGCTGCCGCCGCCACGCCGAAGGTGAAGCCGCCGCTCTGGCCGAAGTTGGTGAAGGAGCGGCCGTTGGAGGGCTTGTAGTCCTTGCCGAGGAAGTCCCTGACCTCCTTGGGCAGCTCGGGGATGCTGATGCTGTCGGGGAAATAGTTGCCCATCATGAAGTACATGGTGAAGAGCATGTTGACCTTGGCCACGACGAGGTTGGCATCGAAGCCGAAGCTTACCCTCTTGTCCGTGGCGGGCATGCCTATGGCGAAATACCATTCTGTCGAGTCGCCCGTCGCCGGACTCCGCTTTCCGTCTTTGTAGTTCTTCACATACAGCTCTATAGGCACGGAGAGGTTCAGCGAGCCGCCGATGTTGCCCGCCTGGGCCGCATAGATGCTATCCATGCTCTTCTTCATTTCCGCCTCGTCCTTTTTCTCTTCCGCGCTCTTCTGTTGCGTCATCTTCTGGTTCTTGGCTGAAGGTGACACAAAGTTGGCAAGCTGCGACAGGCCGTCGTCTTCACCCTTCGACTCGGTCTTGGTCTTGATGTTGTTCTGTATCATCGTGGTCACGGTGCTGCTGCTGTCGAGGAAGTTCTTGAGGTTCATGCCGCCCTCCACAGCTGCGCTGAACGCGAACTGGCCGAAGTCCTTGGTGTCGGTATAGTCGATAAATGCTGCTATGTTGATGGTTGCCAGGTCGGTGCTGTCGGCCTGCTTGTCGTAGTGTGCCAATATCTTGGCGTTGACCATGAGGCTGATGCCGCCGAAGTGGCCGTTGACGATGCGCAGGGTGAGTATGCCGCTCATGTCGCAGGCGGTCTCGTCGCCCACACACATGGCTATGCCGGCCTTGGCCACCCAGCTGTCGAGGTCGGGGGTGAAGGTGAGGCCGGTGCTGGCCACCATGCCGTCGGTGAGGCTCTTGCCCTTGCCGGCGTTGCGCATCTCGGTGGGGGAGGTGTTGGCGCAGCTCTTGGTGAGTTTCATGTTGTAGGCGAAACCGCCGCCAAAGCCCTTGAGGTTGACAGGGCCCAGCGGGATGCCAGAGCCAATCACGGCAGCTCCCTCGAAGAACCACCAGCTGAACTGCTTGGGTCGGCTATAGCCTATATCCATCATCTTCCCGTCGGGGAAGTGCCATGCCGTTCCGAATCCGGCGGCGACAGCCACCTCTACCTTGTCGAAGACCGTGAGCTTCAAGTAGCCCATATATCCGTTGCCATAGATGGAGTCGTTCTCCTTGTATACCAGACTTCCCTTGACGCCGAAGCCGGAAATGTCGCAGTCGAGACTGATGGAGTCGAAACGGGTCAGCACGGTGTCGCACTTTATGTCCCAGTCTTCGAATTTCAGGGCGGCAATGAGCTTGAAACCGCCGCTGACGCCAATCTTGTCATCCTTGCCTATCTCGAGTCCTACATTGCCTCCGAAATCGATGCCGTAGTAATGGTAGCTGTTGGCATCCATCGTCGAGTCGCCGGTGGCATCGTGGAAATAGAACTTGAAGGTGCTGAGGTTGAAGCTGAAAGGTCCCATCTTGCCATTCTTAGCGCCGCTGTCGTCCTCTTTCTTCTCCTCGGGCGGAAGTGCTACCAAGGCGTCTACGCGGCTGCCATCGCCAACGCCCCTCTGCTGCTCGTCGCCCTGTACGGTACGCAGCCATTCCTCATACTCGTCCTGGTTGCTGCATCTGCCTAGGCTCTTCTGGGGTGAGGCCTTGCTCCAGGTGCCTAGGTTGAGCCATAGGTCGCCCATGTTCATGAGCTTGTTATGTGTGATGCCCTTGTCTTTCTTTTCCTTGTAGTAGGCAGCGAAGCCGACAGTGTCTTTCTTGTTGAGAAGCTCCTTTTTTGTGGCGTCGTCGGGATAGTTGCGTATCCACATGTTCTGGTACTTGATGCCGGTGAAGCTGATGGAGCTGTCGCCTGTCTCCAGGCCCAGGGTGCCGTTGAGCGTGAGGTCGAAAAGGGTTTGTGGGTTGCCGTCTTTGGGTTTGTCGAAACGGTGGGTGATGGAGAAGTTCGAGGTCTTGTCGAGGGTCATGCTGAAACGCCAGGCCTCCATGGTGAGCTTGTCTTTGGCTGCCTTGACGTTGAACACCAGGTCGTCGGTGCCGATGGCGCACTTGTACTTAATGCGTTCCTTGAAGAGTGGCACTTTGACGGTGCCGCTGATGAAGGCGTTGTCGAAGTGGTTGGCGATGATGGTGAGACCTATGGTGTCGAGGCCGAAAGCCCATCCGCCACCCTTCTTGGTTTCGGCATCCACGAGGTTGACAACCTGGGCGTTGAGGGTGATGCCGTTGGTCTCGTCGAATATCATGTGCTCGGCTCCGAAGTACATACGGTAGTCGCTGGTGGTGTACCACACGGTGTCCTTGTTCTCGTTGTTGACACCCGAGAAGCGTATGTAGAAGGCCGAGTCACGCTTGTGCGTGGTTGTGTCCAGGTCGCTGAACATGTTGCTGATTCCTGGCGGCAGGAAGACGGCAAACTGGTCGATGTAGAATCCTTGCCATGCAGCCTTTACGCCCATCCAGTTGTTGTGCTCGTTCCAGAAGTCCTGGTACTCTTTGAGCATCTTGGCGCGGCTCTCTTCGGGGAACACATTCTCGTTGAGGTATTTCTTGTAGCCCTCGTCATCGCGTTTGGCGTTCTCGAGGAGCCACTCCGTCACATCTAGCTCCTTGTAGTGGTAGCCCTTGGGGAAGGTCACCTGCGGCGGCGTGTAGCTCTCGCTGTGGTCCCAGAAGATGCCCTTGCCGCCAACGACGAACATGTAGTCCTCCATGCCGATGACGGCAAAGGGGTCCATCGAGATGCCGACGACAAACTCTTTCCAGTTGACTATGGCGGTGCTGAAACGGCCGCACACAGGGTTGCCGTACTTCACCTTGCCGGTGGTGACGTCGATGGGTACCAGCTTGTTGGCGGGGTCGTTGGGCTTGCCGAACTCGTATTCCACCACGACATTGAAGCACTGGTAGCTGTGCCGCTTGTCAAAGATGACATGGCAGCCCTCTTCGGGCTTGGAGAAGTCGGTCGGGGCCTTGAAGCGGAGGATATGGCCGTTGGGCATGGTGAAGTCGTAGTTCTTCGGCATAACGATGCTGACGGTGTTCACCGAGTCGCTGATGAAGTGGTTGGGCTCGGTGCAGATGTTGGTGGCCAGGATGGGCACATAGATATGGTCCGATGGCGCCGACCAGATGCCCACTATGCTCATCAACGCTGTGGTGGGGGAGAAGAGCATGCTGTTGACCATCAGCTCTAAGTTGTCGCTGTTGTCGCCTTTCAGGTCGCCGCCAAGCTTCAGCGGGAGCGTGAAGACTCCGAAGTTGGTGACATCGCTCTTCTCGCCCTGCATGGTGCTGTTGATGATGTTGGAGCCTTTGTTGATTTTGTCGTACCACGATTTGACCTCCTTGCCGGTGCTGCCCATCTCGTTGGCCAGTAGGCTCATTTTGTCGTTGGCCATCTCCGAGTATTGGTCAAACTGGGCCAGCTTGCTGTTGGTGTCGCTGTAGCCGGCCAGCTTGATGTAGCCGAGCGAGTCGACGGCCGACGAGACGGCCGTGCCGCTGACGACCATGGTGTCCTTGTTGATTTTCAACTTGTCGAAGGTTACCTTGATGCCGAACTGGATGTCGGGGATAGGGCTCCATAGCACATATCCCTCGCCTTTATAGCTCGAGTCGCTTTTGTTGTATTTGCCATCCTGCATATAGAGCTTGAATCGCCCCAGCTTGACGGGAATCTTGAACCGCGTCATGGTGTCCATGCTGACCTTCCATGTGGGCTTGTGGTCCATGCCTACGGTGTCTTTCTCGAAGCAGCTGATGGCTCCATTTATCTCCTTTTCGATTTTCGTGGGAGCCTCTAGCTTGAAGACGATGGGTATGCCGTTGCCACCCTTGCCACCGGCGAAATGGTATTGGCTCTTGGTGGCGTTGTCGATACCTGTGTTTATCAGCAGCAGGTATTTTTTGCCGACATCGAGCTTATTGTAGAAGGCTGTGTCGTCGGGGTCGATGAAGTTCTTGTGCCTGATAGTGGCGTTGACGATGGTGTCGTTCTTCAACGCATTCTGTAGTGTCTGCTTGTCTTTCAGCTCCTTCACGACGATTGTGTAGTTGGCGGTGTCGCCGTAGTTGAGCCCCGAAGCCTCTTTCCAGCGTATGTTGAACGACTCGGTCTTGACGGCTGAGACAATCTCGCTGGGTAGATGGCGTAGGCTGGTGTCTGCCAGGTCGGCCTGGCTCATGTCGACGGGATAGGTGAACTGCGCCGCGGTAAGCTGGTCGAAGAGCGAACTGTCGATGCCCCATTGGAAGAGGATGCCGTTGTCGTAGACCTTGGCACCGAGCGAGCTCTTGGTGTGGACGGTGTCGTGGATTGTCTCGGCCTCTATGTTGTCGACGTAGAAGGTAGTGTCGTTGATGGTCCATTCCTTATAGGATACCATCGATGAGCTGTGCAGCCGCAGGTAGTAGCGTTGCCCTGTTTCGAGGGCTGTCTTCCAGTCGGCGAGACTCACGCATACGGTGTCGTGCTTGTCGCCTTTTATCTTGCTGTCGGGGACGTTGATTGTCATGTGCTTGACGGCGGGACGCGACTCGCTGTTCTGGATGGAACCCACCAGCTCGAACAGGTCTAGCTCGTAGACGGAGCCGTGGAGCGAGTTCTCGCGTGCGGGCATGAAGCTTATCTGTAGCGGGGCGGTGTCGGGAACCATATAGACACCCATCTCGCGGCCATACCTCTTGTCAGGCCGCGGCACGTACTGCTTCTCTTTCGGGAAGAGCAGCAGCATGTTGTTCAGTGTGGTGCTGTCGGGACCCCAGTCGATGATGTATTGCGGTATTACTTTTCTCTGAAGCTCCTCGAGGTTGGAGATTGTCCTGGTTTTGACACTCCATCGTGTATGGCCGCTCTCCTCTTCCTCGCCTGACGGCTCTCCGTTGTCGTCGCCATCGTCCGTGCCGTCGGCTATGCCGCCTTGCCCGTGTCCGCCCGACTCATGCCCCCAGAAGAAGGTGCTCAGCTGGCTGCGTCCTTCGTTCGACAGGGAGAGGGTCTCCAGGTTGCTGCTGATGTTGATTTGCTCGGCCTCCACTTCGGCCACATACAGCTCGCCATGCTCCAGCTGCACTTTGGCGTCGAGCAGCGTGTCGAGAACCACAAATGTCTTGTTCCTCACCTCGGTGGAGAACACCGGCGGGTTGAACCGTATGGCATCCTGGTAGTTCTGGCTGGGCAGCACTTTGACCACCTTGAGCTTGTATTTGAAGTGGGTCCTGCTCCCCGAACAGTTGGAGATGACTCCCGTCCAGCGGAAGGTCAGCTTGCGGGTGGCGGGGAGCACATAGAATCCGTTGAGCCCCAGCTGTGCGCCGGCAAGCGGCGAGACGAGTTCGGGGGCGGAACCGGTGTAGCAGATGTTGAAGTTGGTGCATCCGTCTATGGCGGTGAGGGGTGTGCGGTTGGGATTGTTGCGTTCGCTCCAGAGGTAGGGGGTCACGCAAAGGGTGTAGGTGCCCTCCTGCAGCTGTAGCGAGTTGAGCGGGTTGTTGACGTCGATGTAGGTCTCCGTGCGTCCTCTCAGCTGTCCCTTTATCATGTCGGGTGTCAACATGTTGGCACCCTCCTTCAGATGCAGTGGCTGCGCAGGGAAACTGTTGGGACGGGTGTTGACGAATGAACCCTGACCCTCAAGCCTGAAGTCGAAATCGGTGTACACATCTATGCCGCCACTCCCCGCACCCGACACGATGAGCTGGATGCTGAAATAGCGGAACGGGTCGTCGATATAGCTCGATGCCGTCGAGGGTAGGTTGGCCACTTTTTGTGTCAGCAGCACCTGCACGCTCTGAGCCTTGGCGGCCGTGGCGGCAAAAAGCAATAGTAACGAGATGGTTAGGACGCGGAGTTTATCCAAACATCCAATCATCCGAAAATCAGAAAATCCAATAATCCTATTCATGGCGTTTCGACTTTATGAGACGTGAAGCAAAATTGTAATTGTATTGCACGCTGACGCGGATGTCGGTGCTGGTGGCTATGTGTTGGCCTATGATGATGTTGTCGCTGTAGTTGCTTATCGAGAAGTAGAGGGAGGCGCTGTGTGCCTGCTTGTAGGTGAACGTGGCACCCAGCCGCAGCGAGAGGGAGAGGGCGTCGGTGCCGAAAGTGGTCACCTCGGCGTTGCTCTTGAGACTCGAGCGGTAGAATGCCGCCTCTTTCTCGGCTTGGCTGATGGGGGTCTCGGGGGCTTGCTGTATGTTGTAGGCCACCGTCATCGAGGCATTGCCGGTGAGTTTCGTCTCTTCGGTGTTGATGAAGTTGTAGCTTGTGCCGCCGGTGATGGCGTGCGAATTGTAGCTGTTGGCCTTGGAGCGCGACTGCGAATAGTCGTAGTTGACGTTAAAGCCGACGCGGGTGATGCCGAATAGTATGTCGTAGCCTGCTCCGGCACTGGTGGTGGTAACATCGAAGGCCGACCCTATCATCATCTCGTTAAGGTTCTTGTTTTGCAGGAAGTTGAAGTTGAGGTTGAAGCCATGCTCGTTGTCGCCTATGGTCAAGCCGTAGGAGGGCGAGATGTTGAGGGTGTGTGTGATTTGGTCTATCCTTACCGAGTCGACGGGCTTCAGCGTCCCTTCCTGCTGGTTCTGTCTCACGCCGTTGTAGGTGACACCTAGCGATAGCCGCTCGCCTATGGTGCCGCTCCATGTCGCTGAATAGGTGGCCACTTTGTTGGTGTACATCTGCTTGCCGTCGAGGTTGTCGCTCTGCAGGTAGCCGGTGGCGTTGAAGCTCGACCGGTTCTTGAACATCGGTATCACCATGTTGCCGCCGAATGTCTGGGCGTTCTGGTTGAAGCCGTTGGCTCCCAGTGAGGTGTAGTTGGGCTGGACGAAGCGGTAGGTCATCGTGGCGTTTGCCTTCGACAGCTGGAGGTGCATCATGGCGTCACCCGCCAGTCGGGCTTCGGTGCCTTTCCTCACCGAGAAGAGCCCTGTCCTCTCCAGAAAGGCGCTGCCCTTCGAGAGCAGCGGGTTCTCTTTCAGCTCGTCGTTGAGCGAGAGGGTGTCCTCAAGGATGTCGGGTGTGTAGAGACTGGCACCCAGATTGACATTGAAACGGAACCAGCGACCGATGGACAGGTTGGTTTTCAATCCTATGCAGAGGTTCTCCTTCGCCTTGACCACTGAGTCGCGCTGTATCAACACGGTGTCGGTTTCCGTGTTTTTGGCCACTTCGTAGTTGTACCATTCCACGGGAAGGCTGTTGATGTCGTCGGCCGCCCGCATAAAGCTGATGTCTATGTTGTTGCGTGCGCTGCCAATCCCCAGATGTGCTGCGTAGGCTCGCCGGGTGTATTGTGGCTGCGTGGTGTACGAGACGTTGTTGAGCCCTAGCAGTGAGTCGGCAAGATATTGTATCGCTGAACGGTTGTCGAGCTCTGTCTGGAACGTGGTGCTGCGGTTGAAGGTGCCGTAAAAGCCACCGAAACGGAGGGCCTTGCCTTTATACTCAAGCCCGACGCCAGTGAAGGAGATGCCGTTGTAGGTGTAGTTGGAGAAGTTCATGCTCCCTGTCCCCAGGTAGAGGGTGAACCGCTTCCAGGTTGGCGTCGTGTTGATGGTGAAGGTGGGTCGCGCCAACGAGAACTGTGTCGCGCTGATGTCCAGAAAGTTGATGTTGACGGGTATGCTGAAATCGTAGATGTTGATGTTGAAGTTGCCGTAGGCGGTAAGCGAGAAGGGCGCCGTGTTGTGTAGGTCGGCATTGTTCCATGAACTGGTCATCGATCCGCCCAGCGAACCGGATATGGTCAACGGATCGGCCTTTATGTGACTTTTGGCCTTATCCACAATGCTCCGAATCTGACTTCGGCTATATAGCGGGCTTATTGTCAAGAGGAACAACAACGTCCATACTTTTGTTTTCATCGCATCGGTATTGGTGTTGGTTATGCGTGGTTGTTCGCCAGTTCGCGCGAACCGATGTTTTCACTCTGAAGTCAATGGGAAGCAAACAAATAGTTTTGCAAAGTTACAAACATTTTTTCGTTAAAAAAACATAAAACGAAAACTTTTCTTTTCGAGTTTTCGTTTTTGCCGTGTAATATGTTTGTAATAAATAAGTTATTTGGATTAAATAAATATAGTTGATGCGGTTTTCTTGCCGGCAATACTGGGAAAAACCGTTTTTATTGTGTTAAAAATTATTAATGTATATTTGAAATTGGAGTGGATTTGGAGACGAAGGCAGGTTGGCGACGGTGTGTTTGACGGTAAGGCTGGAGTGGAATGCTCAGTGGAATGGAATTTTTTATTTTGCGTAAGCTATTGACCATCTGACATTAGTGAGGGTCACCACTACGCCGGCTACGTATTCCTCTTCCTTGTATGGAGTCTTTACTTCGACGTTGATGCTGCTTGGAGATGAGGAATCCAGGGGGTACTCTTTGGATAGCGACAGATGGTAGGTTCCGGTGGCACTGGTGTTGTTGTCAGTGAAGAACTTGCTCATCTTGTCACCTTCCCGTATTTCTTGTTTGCCCATGAAGGTGAATACTATCTCGGGGTATTGCAGCATGTTGATGTCCTTGTTGATGCTCACGTCGGCCTCAATCTCCACGCGGACATGCGTGTAGTCTTTTGTGAGTGCTATGTTTGTCGTGGGAAGGATTTCGATGGTGTTAAACCTCGCTTTGCTTGGCGGCTGGTCGGGATAAGTGCAAACGAACTCGTTTTGCGACTGTAGTTGCCTCACCACTTCATAGTGGCGTTTCGCAAGCGGCCTGGCCGTCAGGTGGTTGGTGAAGTAGGTGTAGAAATAGAGTGCTTTCATCAGTTCAAGCTGCCGCCTCGTCTCTTCCACCATGCCCTTGTTGTCTTCCCTATGGAGCTGCATGCTGGTGTCGAAGGTGTAGACGCTCTCCGGCGTGTAGCGGTCTCCCATTTCGTAGTATCGGTTGTGGTAGATGATGTCGGTTATTTCGTGCATGTAGTTGACTATCAGTAGTGTCTTTGGCGTTGCACCAAGCCCGTCGCCTAGCCAGTGGACGGTCGGCTGTGCCTTGATGCCGTAGTGGCTGGTCAGTAGCGAGTAGAGGGCGGGGGCGATGTCGTTGTGCGTTACTATATGGCTGAACCTGGCAGCTTTCTTCACCAGCGGCGACCAGATGATGAGCGGCACATGATGGAATGAGAGCTTGTCGCCCTGCTGTAGCCCCGACGCATGGTCGCCCACCAGCACGAAGATGGTTCTGCCAAAGTCGGGCCGTCGACTGTACTTGTGTATAAACTCTTTTATACAGTCATCGGTGAAGAGCGTCGCCGAAACGTGCGAAGCAACCTGACTTGCAACGTGGGGGTTGCGCTTGCACACCTTCTTTGCACGCTCCTCATAGCTCCTCTGTCTCTTCTTGTCGGAGAGTTTCAGTATGTCGTGCATGGATAGCGTGGTGATGAGCGAGATGTGGGGGTCGTCCGAACTCACTTCCTCGTTCATGTTGGCTATGGTGTTCGTGAAGAGGTAGTCGTCGCCTGCACCCCACCAGTAGTCGTCTTTCTCGCCAGGGATTTTCTTGTAGTTCTCGTAGAATGGCGACAGGTAGTCGATTCCCTGTGCACTGAGGTATTCGTAGATGCAGTCAAACGTGAATTCGCCCCCATAGTAGGCGCGCGTGTTGTACCCTTCGCCCTTCAGCAATGTGAAGAGGCTGTTGTGGTCGGGCATGGCTCCGAACTGGAAACTCTTAGGCCCACCGAGCGAGCCGGTGATTGCGGGTATGGCTCCATAGCTCCTTATCGTGGCCGACAGGCAGTTGGGCCAATAGAGGCCTGTGGCTGCCAGCGAGTCGACAAAGGGCATGGCTCCCCATCCCATGAATTCGTGTCCCATAGACTCGACGAGTAGCACGACGATGTTGGGCTTCTCGGTACAGTCTTCTATCTTGCTGAAGCAGTGGTTAATGAAAGTGTCGGCAACGTATGTTCTCTCCAGTGGATACTCCCTGTCAAGGGGTGTGCCCCATTCGGGATGGGTGGCAAGCAGCAGCTCCAGCTCCTCATCCGACAGTCTTAGCTTCTCCATCTGCTCGGCACTGTCGTCGAGCCTCTCCGGCGAGTCGCTCCAGTATTTTCGGTACTTAATGCCGTCGTCTATAAGGTAGTACAACTTGTTGTGTACATAGCAGTTGCTTACCCCGAAGGTGAACAAGTGCGACGTCTTGAAAAAGAGCGAGAGGAGCAACATGGCCGATACGAAAACGATGAGCGTAATCTCACCCGCTTTCTTTTTCTTTTTCCTCGCCCTCCACAATGCCAACGCTATGAAGCCCGCCAGCAATGCTATCGTGAGCAGGATGGGCATCACTATGCCCATGGCTCCGCGTATGGCGGTTAGCGACTCAGAGAGCGGTCGCAGGAAGAGCTCGCTGCCAAGCACGTAGCCGTTGTGCAGAGAGTAGATGGTCAAGCCTGTCTCGCTGACAAGCAGGAGGCCGAGGAGCGTCACAGCAACTCCGTCGGACACCTTTGGAGAGAGCATGCTCAGCAGAAAGTGGACAATACCTACGCCAACGATTGCCCACGCAACAACCACGCAGTTGTATACCAGCCCATTGACAAGCAGCTGGAAACGATTGGGTACATCGAAGCCGGCCAGCAGGAACTCTACGATTTTCAACGCGACAATGGCCAGCAGGAAACATCCCGCAATCGACAGGTATGATGACATCTGGCCATCCGAACGACCAATCATCCGACCATCCGAACGTCCACTCATCCGACCATCCGAACGTCCACTCATCCGACCATCCGAACGTCCACTCATCCGACCATCCGAACGTCCTAATATCTTCCTATAGAGCCAATTCATCTTTCATTTCACGAGGTTGCCGAGTATGCTGCGCGTCACCTCCCTCGTCAGGGTCCTTGTCGCCGACGAGGTGGCATTCTTTATTATCTTCTCCCCGGCAGAGGTCTTGCTCTTCGTCTCCTTGCCGGTCACCTTGTTGCTCACAGCCGTGCCGACGATGGTGCCCAGCGTGGCCGTGACGGCTGTGAGGACGCCCTTGAACACCTTGCCTCCGATGCCAGCTTTTTTCTTTTCGCTTTTCTCAGTTTTCTTTTCTCCGCCTTTTGTTCCACGCTCTCCACTCTCCGTTTTCCGTTTTCCGTTTTCCGTTTCCTGTGCTCCGTTTTCTTCTTCTTCGCGAACCAACATCTCGTAGGCGCTTTCGCGGTCGACGACGGTCTCGTATTTGCCCGCTATCGAGCTGCGTCTCATTATGTCGTCTCGCTCGGCAGCGGTGATGACACCTATCTGCGACAACGGGAACAGTATCTTCGCTTTCTGTACCACCCCGGGAGCGCCGTTCTCGTCCAGCAGGCTCACCAGCGCTTCGCCCGTCTCGAGCTGCGTTATGGCCTCTTCGGTCTTGAATGCCGGATTCGGACGGAACGTCTCGGCAGCTACGCGAACGGCCTTCTGGTCGCGCGGAGTGTAGGCGCGCAGGGCATGCTGCACTCGGTTGCCCAATTGCCCTAGTATGTTGTCGGGTATGTCGGTGGGCAGCTGGCTTATGAAGTAGATGCCTACCCCCTTGCTGCGGATTAGCCGGATTACCTGCTCTATCTTGTTAGTCAATGCTTTGGGAGTGTCCTCAAACAACATGTGGGCCTCGTCGAAGAAGAAGATGAGCTTGGGCATTGGAAGGTCGCCAACCTCGGGCAGCGTGGCGTACAGCTCCGATATCATCCATAGCAGGAAGGTGCTGTAGAGCTTGGGCTGCATCATCAGCTTGTCGGCTGCCAGCACGCTCATCACCCCCTTGCCGCCCTCGGTGGCAAGCAGGTCGCGTATGTCGAACGATGGCTCCCCGAAGAACTCGTTGGCCCCTTGGTTCTCCAGCTGCAGCAGCGACCGTTGGATGGCCCCCACCGTCGCCGTCGAGATGTTGCCGTAGGTCGAAGTGTATTCCTTCGCATTCTTCGACACATAGTCGAGCATCGACCGCAGGTCTTTCAGGTCGAGTATCAACAACCCCCTGTCGTCGGCTATCCGGAAGACGATGTTCAGAACTCCGTCCTGCGTCTCGTTCAAGCCTAGCAGGCGTGACAGCAGCTGTGGTCCCATCTGCGAAATCGTCGCTCGGATGGGATGACCCTGCTCGCCAAAGACATCGTAGAACCGCACCGGGCATCCCTGAAACTGTGGATTCGGAATGCCAAACTCATCTTTCCTTTTCTCTATGAAGCCGCTCATCGTGCCTGCCTTGGCAATGCCGCTGAGGTCGCCTTTCATGTCGGCCATGAAGCATGGCACCCCGGCTTGGCAGAAGGTCTCGGCCATCACCTGCAGGGTGACCGTCTTGCCAGTGCCGGTGGCTCCGGCTATAAGTCCGTGGCGGTTTGCCATCTTGCCAACTATCGAGAGTTTACCCTCATTGCTGTCTGGTGCAAGCTCCGGTGGAGTGCTCAGAGCTGAATTTGCGTGGGCAATATACAGCCCCCTTTCCTTGTCGTACATATTGTATCCGGTATTTCGTTAACCTGAGTAGACAACGCAAACCAGTTCTTTTTATTGTATTGTCGATTAATGTTATAAGATTTTTTGCTATCTTTGCATCATCAAAAACAGCTTGTCTGTATCGCTATTACGCTAATTTTTAATATTTTATTAATTAAACTGCCATGAAACAAACTCGTACACTTTCCTTCGCAGTGTTGCTCACACTGCTCTGCATCCCCGCGCTTTCAAGGGCTCAGCAGACATTGACCGTCTACAACGGAACAGAAACCAGCGACCACGTCCCCGCCTATATTTACTACTGGGACGATTTCACCCGAAGCCAGTTCGTCATCCCCGCCGACAGCCTGACGGCGATGGACGGCGGCACCGTCAGAGCCCTCACCTTCTACACCAACGAAAGCAACGTGCCATTCTCCTCGCTCTCCACCGTCGATGTGTACCTGAAGGAGGTCTCTGGCACCACCCTCAGCGACTTCGTGTCCAAGAGTTCAGCCACTGTGGTCTACAGCGGCACTATCGATATCGAGGCCACCGGCTCTGGCGGTCAGATGACCATCACCTTCTCCACCCCCTACTCCTACAGCGGCGGCAACCTTCTCGTCGGCATCGAGAATACCACCGACATGGGCTACAGGAACATCTACTTCTACGGCAAGACCGTCACTGGAGCTTCGGGAGCCAACAGCGACCCCAACAGCCTGGACAACGTCACCTTCCAACAACAGAACTTCATCCCCACGACAACCTTCACCTTCACCAACTGGGAGTTCGGCGACACCATGGCCTATTGCGGTGTAAATGCCGATAATGTTCGAACATTTACAATGATGAATTATTGTGATGCCGCCGCCGTGAAGTATCCCGCCTCGATGATGGCAGGACGCAACTACCTCCGTGGCTTATTCTTTTACGTCCAATACTTTTCCACAGCCTCCGACTTCACTATTTCCGTTAGCCAAGAAGAGGTTGATGGGGAACCCCAGCTCGAGAACTTGGTTTTCACTGGCACTTATTCGACTGGCGAATTCTCACCCGGTTGGGTCGAGTTCCCAACCCCTGGCTGCCAACTGGATGACAGCAAGCCCCTTTGGGTAATTATCAACATCGACGGAATGCCATACGTCGAGACTGATATCCGTGAGGGAAATGCCCAAATCGTTCATTGGATCTCTACTGACAAATGGAAACCTATATATGATGGCCAGAGTTCTTCTTATGCCCAATTTAACACCCGTATGTGGCCTCTCTATGCCGTCACCAGCGCCACCGAGCCAGTCTACACCGACTGCAGCGTTGCACTCGACCTGCCCTTCACCTGCGGTTTTGAGCCATCCGACAACCTCGACTGCTGGACCTTCATCGATGCCGACGGCGACGGGTATGGGTGGTATAGTCATGATGGAAGATATGTTTCTGAATCCTTTAATATTTATGATTTCAATTTAAACCCTGACAACTGGATGATTACCCCGCGGCTGCACATCCCTGCCGAAGGTGCCACCCTCGAATGGACGGATATCTCATTACATAACCAAGACTTTGCCGAACACTACAGCGTCCTCGTCTCCACCACAGGCACTGAAACTTCCGACTTCACCGGCAACATCTTCGAGACCACCTTAACACAAGGCGAAACCCTGGTGCAGCGTTCTGCCTCGCTGGCCTCTTATGCCGGACAGGATGTCTACATCGCTTTCCGCCACCACGACAGCCCTGGCCATTTCATTTTGGCTATCGACGACATCAGCGTCACCGCAGGCACCGAAGGCATCGACAACCCTCAATACTCATCCCTCAACTCCCGACTCTCTATCTTCCCCAACCCCACCTCTGGCGTCGTCACCCTCCGCGCCGAAGCCCTGCGTGAGGTCGGCATCCTCGACCTCAACGGCCGCACCGTCGCAAACCATCAATTCGTAATATCCAACCCCGGTATCCAGAATTCCGAATTCACAATCGACCTCTCCGACCTCCCCGCCGGCCTCTACCTCCTCCGCTTCGTCACCGACAACGGCGTCACCATGCAGAAGATCCTCAAGGAATAATCCACCACCACCACCTTTCTTTATTTTGCTCTGACATTTGTGTTGCTCTTGTTTAGCACCCCGCTCCAAGCATCAAAAAAAAATCCGTGAACTTTAGTCAGGATGGAGGTTTGTAAACCCCTTACTACGATTAGAAAGCCTATGGTTATCCGTAGGCTTTCTGCTTTCATGTGTAGGAAATAGTGTGATTTGCTGATATTTATCCTATAAATAAATCATAAACCCTTGGTCTATTTGCTATTGAAATATCCTTAAGTTTCTTCTGTTGTATCCATGCTAATGTTGAATTCTGAATATTGTCTTTTTACCAGTTAAGCGATTCTCGGTTTCTCTTTATAAACTCGTCGAAGACGGCCTCGATAACTGGTACGGTTACCGAATTGCCAAACTGCTTGTACGCACAACTGTCGCTAGGATGTGGTTTGAAATTTTCTGGGAAACCTTGTAAACGAGCGCACTCTCGTGGGGTAATATGTCGAGCACGATTATGCTGAATTACACCAAGACGATTAGCGTCGGAAGATGTTAGAGTGACAGAAATACTATCGGGATCAAGGAACTTGAACACTTCGAAGGACATATTACCACAGACAGGATTGTATTTGCCATCTTTCTCTTGAAGATAGCGTTTTGCAATCAACGATGCTACTACCTCTTTTATATCAGAATCAGAATAAAAGCTTTTTATTTGCTCAAGGGTCAGTTTTTTACCATCTTGCTCTGTACCAAATATCGGTTTGCGGCGATTCTGTATTAAAGCGTTCATGAAGCGAATTTCGGCTTCAGAACACTTGCCTTTCATGCCCAATTCCCAGGAATGAAGCGATTGCCCACCACGATAGTCAATGAGACGATAACCATGGAGTGTACTTAAATCATCTCCAACTGCTTCGCGGAGCATCTGTTGAAATTTTGCAGAACAAAAATACTTCTCGTCAACTTCTGGCTCCAATACATCATTCACACGGCATCTTGGCTTTTCGTCAAAGAGAGAGAGTACTAAAGAATTACGTTTGTACTTATGGGAGTCTGATGCTCCGAGATCAGTAGCAAGTTGCATTTCCGGTGTGGCTCCCAGGATACCTACAATGTACAATCGAACACGATTTTGTGGCACTCCAAAATTGCTACTATTTTGCAACAAGTCATATGTCCCATAACCTAAGTTATGAAGTTTGTCCATGATAGTATCGAAGGTGCGTCCTTCATCATGTGTGTAAAGCCCGCGTACATTCTCAAGCAGAAAAGCCTTGGGTCTATATTTTTCAAGTAATCGCTCAATCTCGAAGAACAGGGTGCCTCGAGTATCGCCAAATCCCTTTCGTTTGCCAGCATAAGAAAAAGGTTGACAGGGGAAACCTCCGAGTAGCAAATCAAATGGCTCTATTACATCAATCAGCTTCACATCACCACTAGGGTACTCGCCAAAATTAAGTTGGTATGTTTCGCAGGCTTTTTCGTTGATTTCACTCGAAAGAACGCACTTCGACTCTATCCCATTATTGGATAAAGCCTGGCTTACTCCCAATCGAATACCGCCAACACCTGCAAATAGATCTATATACTTAATCATCCAATCTTCTCTTTGATAAACTCTATAAGCAATTCAAATTCTGCAGGAGTATAAGCAACATTACAATGACTGTTATTACACATATCATTCATGGCAGCAGGTCTAGAAAAATTGCCCGCTCCATCAATTATATATGCCACATAACTCCTTTTATTGTTGGTATTTCTAAAACGGGCCTGTGCTTCACGTCCTTTTCTCTCCGCGACGCTGTTCGAAGTTTCCTGAAAGGACACTTCTATACCAACATATTTTTTTATTTTTCCATTATCGTCTTTTCTGTCAACAACAATATCAAAGGTCGCTTCCTTGTCATCATCTAATTTAACACCGGGAATTGTACCATTATTCACCAGGTTATAGTTGTCGCCCAACCGTTCAGACAGATAGTTAAGAGCATATACCTGAGCTACATTACCCAAATCTGTTGCTGTTTTACCTGCAATAATTCTGCTTACTCGAATGTAATTCTCACATACATACTGTTTTATCTTCTCCTCCTGTCCTAAAAACTCAAAAGCGTTACATTTGTAAAGAATTGCGCGAGTACGTGGCGTTGTGGATGCTGCACCATAAATCAGTAACATGATAAGATCCTTGCACATTGCCTTGTTCTTGCAAGATGTCTGTAGGTTGTCAATGGTATCAATCTGCATCTTTTCATTATTCGGTTTCCCCTTTATAGGAAGAACTGTAAAGGTATACTGGTATTCTTTTTGACCCAATTTATAAACCAATTCTTTGTTTGGGAAGATATCTTTGAATGATGTATTGATGCGTTGAATTGGTTCAGAACCAACATCTGTCAAAAGAATGAGGTGCTTTAGAAACAAATGATATTCAAAGTCGGAAGCATCAAGAAGATTGAATAGTTTCTCAGGTTTTTTACTATCAGCCAAAGTTAACAAAGAGATAAATTTCTCCTGAGTATCCAGCAGATATTGCAGAATACTCACTTTCATTGCTTCATCCCTGACTTCTTTTGGCCACCACTTACAACCAACCTCCTCTAGGTCATTAATGGATCGTAAATATTTATCGTCGTTCATAATATGTCTTATTTTATGTCAATAAAAGGCAACTCTACACACGTTCCAGCAAGTCAATGTTGGAGTCTGGATGTGGGTCGCCACGGACCTCGCCGCCGTAGAGCCACATCTCGCTGTCATGTGGCAGGGCGTCAAAGTCTCTCTTGGCGGCATCTGTTATGTCCGTTTGTCCCACTGAATGCAAACTTTTCAATTTGCAAAAGTACAAAGAATTCCTGAATTGACCAAAAATAAATGAAGGAACATTTGGCAAACACATTAAATATCCAAAAATGAGAACGGGCAATCGATGCCCCACCTTGCTTTAAAGCGATTGGTCACCCTTTACCCTTGTCACCATCCTTTTCACAACGGTTTGTCGTGACAAGTGCTTTCCACCCGTCCTGCTTTGTCCTGCGGCACAGGAACAGTCTGACAGGGATCCGGTTAATCTCAGTGTCTACATCAATGTATTCGCAATGATATTTGCGGCATCGTTTCTTCCGCGTCTTCTTGAACCTGGAGACCATTATACTTACTTTTGAGACGTTCCGGGTGTCTAGCGTATGCGGGCGGGCCCTCACCAGGGGATGTGGACAGCCAGGCCTTGAGTTCTTTTGCCTTTAGCCCCTGCTTTCCCTCTTTGCCTTTCTCCACATGAAGGGAGAAATCGAGCGGGATGAATGTCTTGCCGCCGTTCCTCCCAAGTACAAGGCAGGCATACCACACCAACTTCCTCCTTTTCTGTGTGCGAGTTGAGGTGTTTGACAAGGTATTTGTTGAAACGGGCCTGCACTTGATGCCAATCTATGCTGTCAAGGCGCATCATGCTGTAAATACCACTTTGGCATGTGGATAAGTCCACGTTTCCAGCTTTTGCTAGTCAAGGAGTACCAAAGACTCAAAGCTGACGAACAGAAGCATCTTGCATGGTCACCCAATCGTGAACTCTCAAAAATCAACTACCGCATCCATACTGATGCCATCAAGAGTAAGCTCATTCCTGCAGAAGTAACTCGTGATCAAGCAGCGATGAAGTATGCCGAGGAAGCTGATGTCTTGAACGTGGCGATGCTTGGCATGACCGCCAAGCAATAGCGCGAGGCCAATCCCGACCTTAAGAGCAATATCCGCGACTATGCCACCATCAACGAACTCATCTGCCTCTGAAATATGGAAAACATCAACGCCGTGCTCATTAACGATGGTATGTCACAGGGCGAAAGACTTGTGAAGCTCAATCAGATTGCAATTCAGCAGATGCAGGTGCTAGAGGGCAAAAGTGGTAGAAAATTGCTGAAATAGACAGTTGATTATGTGAATATTAGTACTTGGCATCACCAGGGTGGCGACAAAGACCTACGCCATGCTGACGGACAATGCGCAGATGGATATGGTTATAGAAAGGGCCGACAAGGTGACCTCACTCTGCGAGATGAAGTTTTACTCGAAGCCCTATGCGATGGACAAGGATGAGGCCGAAAAAAAATGACCGACGCAAAGAGGAATTATTCGAATGCCTTCCTACGCAGAAGCAGGTGCTTGTGACTATCGTTTTTTGGCTACAAGTGGTAATTTTTACACACTTTTAGCCAAAAGTAAAAATAACGTCCAATCAATGATAATTAATGTTCCAACAAATAAAAGCCAGTTGATGAAAATCAATGTCCCTAATAATTAGTTGGTAACCAATGGAAAAGAATGTTTTTTTTATGCCTCTGTGTTTATTTCAGGAATTTTGTGTAAATTTGCACCTTATTAATGTTATTCAAACAATGATGAAAAAAGTTTTATCATTCGCTGTTTTAGTGCTTTGCGTTTTGTCAGGCACCAAGGCACAGGATATTGTAAATCTTCGTATGGACCGCCAGCAGATGCAACTGCGCGGCAACGTCGCCTCTATGGACGAGTCGATCCTCCTCAGAAAGGACTATTTCCGTGAGGACTGGCCCCAGCGTAAGTGGTTCGTCAAAGACCTCCGCCAAGTCCTCCGCGAGGAAGAAGGCCGTATCGTCACCTTCAACCCCGACGGCCGAATGCTGACCGTGACCTACTCCTACCAGGGCAGCAAAGGCCCCACAACCCAATGCAGCTACTCCTCCAAAGGCCTGCTCACCTCCTTTACGGGCGAGGGCTACAAGATGGAAGCCCGCTACACTGGCAACGACGTGGACATCAACCTCTTCGCTGAAACCAAAAGCTACGCCAAAAACGTCGACCTGGCTCGCGCCAACCTCGCCGGCACCCCATTCTCCTATGTCTATCCTTTCGACCTCAAATGCCGCCAAGAAATCACCGACGAGGGCCTCGTCCTCCGTTCCAGCTACTTCTATGTCGACAGCATCATGGCTCGCGACTGCGAGTATAAATACAATCATAACAACATGTTGTCCGCCGAAAAGATTGTCGACTATACCTCCGGCGAGAAGAGCGTCAGCACCACCCAGTACACCTACGACAACCGAGGCTTCCTCGTCAAGAAAGTCGTCCACAGCAAGGCTATCGACGCCACATTCATCTACGAGAACAACGAACTCGGCGACTGCGTCAAGATGACCGTCGAACGCCCTTACGGCACCTCTGTCTACACCTTCGAATACCAGTACGATGGCCATCAGAACTGGACTGTCCGCCTCGAGTACGAGGACGGTGTCTTCGACAATGCCACCCTCCGCAACTTCACCTACCACAAGGATTCTGGCAAGAAGCAAGCAAAATCCGACAAGACTGCAAAGTCAGCAAAGTCTGACAAGCAGGACAAAGCAGCAAATGATGCTGAGAAAAAAGCTGCCAAAGAGCGCGTGGCTGCAGAAAAAGCTGCTGCCAAAGAGGCTGCTGCACGCCAGAAGGACTCTATCCGTGCTGAGCAACAGCGTATTGCAGAGGCAGAGCGCAATATGAGCAAGGAGGAGCGCAAGGCTGCCCAAGCACAGCGCAAGGCAGCAGAGAAGGCTGCCAAGGAGCAGGCAAAAGCCGCTGAGTCTCAGCGTAAAGCTGCCGAGAAGGAACGCAAAGCATTAGAGAAGGCTGCCGCCAAGGAGAAAGCCGACGCCGAGAAGGCAGCCAAGGCTCAAGCAAAAGCCGCCGAGAAGGCCGCCAAAGAGCAGGCAAGGGCAGCTGAGAAAGAACGAAAAGCAGCCGAAAAGGCCGCTAAGAAAGAATAGCATTCAAGCACTCAAGCATTCAAGCATTCAAGCACTCAAGCATTCAAACAGATGCCTTATTTCACTCACCTGCATGTCCATTCGCACTTCTCCATCCTCGACGGAATGTCCAAAGTGCCCGACCTTATCAAAAAATGCAAGAAAAACGGTATGTACGCCATGGCTTTGACCGACCATGGCAATATGTTTGGTATCAAAGAGTTGGTTGACAACGCTAAGAAGGAAAACGGCAAGATTGAAGACCAGATTAAGGAGATTGAAAAGCAGAGACAGGGTATAGAGAATGGTGACAACGACGGCGACGAAGCTCTGGACGAAGTGGCCAAGGCTGCCAAAATCGAAGAACTCGACAACCAGCTCGCTACCCTTAAAACCCAGTTCTTCAAACCTATCATCGGCATCGAGGCCTACTGCGCCCACCGCACCCTCTACGACAAGGATGCCAACGTCAAGGAACGCGACCCCGAGACTGGTCGCGAACGCATCACTGACCGTGGTGGCTGGCATCTGATTCTTCTTGCCAAGAACAAGAAAGGCTACCTTAACCTCTGCAAGCTCAGCTCTATAGCCTTCACCGACGGCTACTTCTACTCGCCTCGTATCGACCACGATGTGCTGGAAAAATACCACGAGGGCATCATCTGCTGCTCGGCATGCATCGGCGGAGAAATCCCACAGAAAATCATCAAAGGCGACATCGAGGCCGCCGAAGAGGCCGTCGTATGGTTCAAGAACCTCTTCGGCGACGACTTCTACCTCGAGATGCAGCGCCACAAAACCGACAAGCCTAATGCCGCTTACGACACCTACCCCAAGCAACAGCAGGTCAACGAGTATCTGGTACAGTTCGCCAGAAAATACAATATCAAGCTTATAGCTACCAACGACGTCCATTTTGTCGAAGAGGAGCATGGCGAAGCCCACGACCGTCTCATCTGCCTCAGCACCGGCAAGGACTTCGACGACCCTAACCGCCTCCACTACACCAAACAGGAGTGGCTCAAGTCCCCCGACGAGATGGCCGCCATCTTCACCGACTTCCCCGAAGCACTCGAAAACACCCGCGAGATTGCCGACAAGGTCGAGGTCTACAGCATCGACAGCGACCCCATCATGCCTGTCTTCGACATCCCCGCCTCCTTCGGCTCCGAAGAGGAGTACCGCAGCCGCATCACCGAACAGGAACTCTTCGACGAATTCACCCGTAACGAGAAGGGTGAGGTGGTCATGGATCAGAAGGCGGCTGAAAAGAAAATCAAGAAACTCGGCGGCTACAAAAAACTCTACCGCATCAAGTTCGAAGCCGATTATCTGGCCAAGCTCGTCTGGGAAGGCGCCCACAAACGTTACGGCGACGAACTCACCGCCGAGCAAAAGGAACGCATCATCTTCGAGCTCCACACCATCAAGACCATGGGCTTCCCTGGCTACTTCTTGATTGTGAGCGACTATATCCGTGCGGCAAGGGAACTGCTCGGCGTCAGCGTGGGCCCTGGACGTGGCTCGGCAGCTGGCAGCGTCGTCGCCTACTGTCTCTGGATTACCGACATCGACCCCCTCAAGTACGACCTCCTCTTCGAGCGTTTCCTCAATCCCGACCGCATCTCCCTCCCCGATATCGACGTCGACTTCGACGATGCGGGTCGCGGCAAGGTCTTGGACTGGATTACAGAAAAATACGGCAAGGAGAAGGTTGCCCATATCATCACCTACGGCACTATGGCCAGCAAGTCTGCCATCGCCGACGTCGCACGCGTGCAGAAGATTCCTCTCTCCACCGTTGCTCAGATAAAGAGCTACATCCCCGACCGCGGTTTCCCCGACAACATCAAGGACGAGAAGGGCAAGTCCCCTAAGGTCAACCTCAAGAACTGCTACAAGTATGTCCCTGAGCTGCACCAGATTATGGAAGGCCAAGACCAGGAACTCAAAGAGGTGCTTACCTATGCCGAAGAGCTGGAGGACACCAACCGACAGACTGGCATCCACGCCTGCGGCGTCATCATCGGCGCCGACGACCTGACCAACTTCGCCCCCATGTGTACCATCAAGGACAAGGACAGCGGCGAGGATGTGCTGGTGACTCAGTACGACGGTCATGTCGTTGAAACAGTGGGCCTTATCAAGATGGACTTCCTTGGCCTCAAAAACCTCAGCATCATCAAGGATGCCATCAGAAACATCCAGAAACGCCATGGCATAGAGATTGATATCGACCATATCCCCATCGACGACGAGCTTACCTATCAGCTCTTCTGCGACGGCAACACCGTGGGCACCTTCCAGTTCGAGTCGGCTGGCATGCAGAAATATCTGCGCGAGCTGAAACCTCATGTCTTCGAGGACCTTATCGCAATGAATGCCCTCTACCGCCCAGGCCCTATGGATTACATCCCCGACTTCATCGACCGCAAGCAGGGCCGCAAGCCTATCACCTACGACATCCCCTGCATGGAGCAGTACCTCAAGGACACCTACGGCATCACCGTCTATCAGGAACAGGTCATGCTCCTCTCCCGCCAGCTGGCGGGATTTACCCGTGGACAAAGCGACACCCTCCGCAAGGCTATGGGCAAGAAGCAGATAGAGAAGATGAACGAGCTCGAGGTGCTCTTCTACGAGGGCGGCGAGAAGAACGGACATCCTCACGACATCCTCAACAAGATTTGGGAGGACTGGAAGAAGTTCGCCAGCTATGCTTTCAACAAGTCGCATGCCACCTGCTACTCCTGGGTGGCCTACCAGACGGCATACCTCAAGGCTCATTATCCGGCCGAGTACATGGCAGCGGTGATGACCTCGTCGCTGAGCGACATCACACGCGTCACCGAGCTGATGGAGGACTGCCGCAAGAACAAAATCGAGATTCTTGCACCCTGCGTCAACGAGTCGGAAATCAACTTCTCAGTCAACGAACACGGACAGATACGTTTCGGCCTGAGTGCCATCAAGGGTATGGGCGAGGCGGCCGCACAGGCTATCATTGATGAACGTGAGGCTCACGGCCCTTATGCCGACATCTTCGACCTCCTCGACCGTGTCGACATGAAGGCCATCAACCGCAAAAACCTCGAGGTGCTGGTCAAGTCGGGCGCCATGGATCAACTGAAGGGGCTTCACCGCGCCCAGTATATGCACAAGGATGTCGACAGCGAGAACGCCCCTACCTATCTGGAGAAACTCATTCGCTGGCAGAACCGCAAGCGTGAGGCTGCCAGCATGTCGCAGATGTCCATCTTCGACATGTCGGAGGAAATCAAGGCCGAAGACCATCCCCAGCCGCCAGTGTGTGAGCCATGGACCAGCGTGGAACAGTGCAGCTTCGAGAAGGAGGTCATAGGCTTCTACCTCATCTCAAAGCTCATTCTCTCCGCCGCCCTCCGCCACATCTCCGTCCAGGGAGGCTGAGATGCGCGGCGCTATCGCGCCGCTAAGAGAATAGAGAATAAATAATAGATAATAGATAATAGATAAAATTCACAGATCATCATTTCGCAGGGACTTCGCCCTTGCAATATAAGAAGGGATATTTTGAAACAACGGTTAAGACATATTTTGAAACAAATCCGGCGCGGATTCAGGCTGCAAAGAATGTTTGCGGCACTGCATCTCAAAAAGCTCATGGAATACAAGATCGACTTCGTCACCGGGGCCATCGGCTTTCTGGTGGAACAGGTGATCAACATTGCCTTTTTGTCTATCGTCTTTGGCAGAGTGGAAAATCTGAGGGGCTGGGGATATTACGAGGTGCTGTTTATTTACGGCTTTTCGCTCTTTCCCAACGGTCTGGATCACCTCTTTTTTGACAATATCTGGAATGTCAGCTATTGGCTGATCCGCAAGGGGGAATTTGACAAATACCTCACCCGCCCCATCAATACCCTGCTCATTGTGACGGTGGAGGAATTTCAGGTGGACGCCTTCGGCAAGCTGATTGTCGGAACCGCCTTGATTGTGACCTCTCTCAGGCACATTCACCTGCCCTTCGTGTGGTACGACATCCCGCTGGCGCTGATCGCCATTCTTTTTGGTACGCTGATCTACGTCGCTATCAAGACGATATTCGGCTCCATCGCCTTCTGGACCAAACGAAGCGGACATATCCTGGAGGCCGTCTACAATCTGAACCAGTTCTCGCAGTATCCGGTCAGCATTTACAGCCGTGCCGTGCGCGGCGCGGTGACATACATCATCCCCTTTGCCCTGACCTCCTATTATCCCGCAAGCTATCTGCTGCGCCACACACAGCCGGTTTTCAGCATTCTGGCTCCGGTCGTCGCCTCGGTCATCCTGCTTGTCATCGCCCTGTTCCTCTGGCACAAGGGTCTCGGCGCCTACGAAAGCGCCGGAAGCTGAGGCGCGGCACATGCGTGCCGCTAACTGAAAACTGAAGACTGAAGACTGAAGACTGAAAAATGAAAAATAATGGAGCGCTTCGCGCTGGAATTTATTGGAGGATGCAACCGATGCAACAGCTTTTTGAAATAGACCTGCACGACTATGAGGGCTGCACCAAGGTTTTCAGCCGTCCGTCGGCAAGGGGCATTATTGTCGGGGACGGAAAAATGGCCCTT